>NZ_JARESR010000012.1:0-199030 GCF_046028015.1 Paraburkholderia sp. RL17-383-BIF-A
CTTCGCTACGTCGTCAACAGGTTTTTCCAACTTTCTCAACCCGCCCACGCCGCTGAAAGCCTTGCCACTGCTGGCTCTCCCGCCTCCCGCGCTCCGTTCTCCGAAGCACGAAAGAGCGAGATTCTAGCGAGCCGCCCAGCGCCTTGCAAGCCTTATTTTGATACGCATGGATTGCGCCAGAAACGATGCGGAAACGACGAACGAATCAGAAGACGAGGAAGCGCGCGTAGGGCCAAAGCCGCCTCAATCACCCCCCCCCCTCAAACAGACCTTGAACAGTTCAAGCAGCTCAAACACCGTCAAGAGGTTCAAACAGCCGCGTATTTAAGCATCGCTCGCTCGACAACGCCCAGATAGTGCGCGAGATCCGGCGTCGCGCGGTTCTCTTCCTTGGCGAGATCGTCCCATCTGCGCAGGCGCAACGCGTCTTCCGCGTGAGGCTTCTGCAGAAACGCCTCCGCCTCCTCCTTGCTGAAGATGCCGCCCTGCAATTCCAGGCTTCGCACGGAATCGGCGGAAAGCTGGCCGAAATAGGTATTGTCGATGGCGCACAGGCAGCGCTTGGCGTCGACGTGCAGCCGAATCGGCTCCAACACCGCCTCCGACAACACCGGCCGCAGGAACGGCAGCGCGAAATACTGATGCAGATCGTCGATGCCCCGCTCCGTCGGCGTCTCGCCCTGCAGATTGAGCAGGTGGCCGAGGTCGTGTAGAAACGCCGCGGCGACCAGTTCCTCGTCAGCGCCAGCCTCTTCCGCCAAAAAACCGCTCTGCAAGGCATGTTCGAGTTGCGTCACCGGCTCGCCGCTATAAGCCAGATTGCCGTACTGTTCAAACAGGGAACGGATGTCCTTCACACTCAATGCCACGCTATCACTCCCACGGTAATGAAAAGGTCTTCAGATTGGTGAAGCTCTTCATGGCTTCCTGAACACCTTCCTTATAGCCAAGCCCGGAGTCCTTGATGCCGCCGAACGGAGTCAGCTCGATCCGGTAGCCGGGCACTTCCCATACGTTGACCGTCCCCACGCGCAATTCGTTGATGAACCGCGTGATCGCATCCTGCCGGTTTGTGCACACGCCTGACGACAACCCGAACGGCGTGCCATTGCTGATGCGGATGGCGTCGTCGAGCGTGTCGAAGGTGATGATCGGCGACACCGGCCCGAAGGTTTCCTCGCGCACGAGTGTCATGGAAGGATCGACGCGGTCCAGCACCGTCGGCGCGTACAGCGCGCCGTTGCGCTGGTTGCCGCTCAGCAGACGCGCCCCGCTCGCCACCGCCTCGTTCACGCGTGCCTCGAAGAGCTGCGCCGCGGCGACGTCGATCACGGTGCCCATCTGGTTCGACGCATCGAACGGATCGCCGAAAGACCAGGCCCGCGTCTTCTCGACGACCAGATCGGTGAAGTCCGCAGCCACGCTCTTTTGAACCAGCATCCGCTTGACCGCAGTGCAGCGCTGCCCGGAGTTCTTGTACGAGCCCTGCACGGCAAGCGTCGCCGCGCGGTCGAGATCGGCGTCTTCGAGCACGATCAGCGGATCGTTGCCGCCCAACTCCAGCACTACGCGCCGGTATGCCGCCTTGCCCGCGATGTATTTGCCGATCGCCACACCGCCCGTGAACGTGACGAGCTCCGCCAACGGATGCGTGATCAATTCATCGGCGATTTCGCGCGGGTCGCCGGTCAGCACCTGCAGCATCGGCGCGGGCAAACCAGCTTCGTATAGAACGTCGGCGAGATAGAGCGCCGACAGCGGCACCTTTTCCGACGGTTTCAGCACCACCCGATTATTGGTCGCGATGGCCGGCGCGATCTTGTGCGCAACCTGGTTCATCGGATGGTTGAACGGGGTAATCGCGACGATCACGCCCGCCAGCGGCTCGCGCTGTGAGAACACGCGCCGCTTCTTGCCATGCGGCGTCAGATCGCAGGAAAAGCTCTGCCCATCGTCACGCAACGCTTCGATCGAGGCGAACTTGAACACATCGGCCACGCGGCCGATCTCGTAACGCGAGTCCTGCTTCGACAAACCGGATTCGAGCGAAATCAGATCCGATGCCTCTTCGGTGCGCTCACGCATGAGCGCCGCCGCGCGTTCGAGAATCTGCGAGCGTTCGTAACGCGTGAGCTGAGCCTGATAGGCTGCCGCATATTCGAACGCAGCGCGCACGTCGTCGACGCTCGCCAACGGGACCGTACCGACGCGTGTTCCCGTATAAGGATCGAACACGTCGAGCGTGCGCGAGCGCGTCACGCGTTCGCCTTTGAGCCGCAGCGCTTCCGCCCGAAAAGCCGGATGGTCCCGCAGCGTGGCGTTCATGATGCCGACACGCGATTCAGGGCGATGTCGAAGATATCGAAGTTACGCAGTCGCTTGCCGTCATTGCCGGCACTGCTGGACGGCAACCCTTCGACACGCCGGTTGAACAGCAGCGGCACTTCCTGCTCGGAGATACCGCCGTGCGAGCGCAACGGCACGGTCAGGCCCGACAGGTCGTGCTCATCGCGCCGCGTGCCGAGCACGACATGCTTCGTGCTGACCACGACGATATCGCCGACGCGGTCATTCGGCAGTTCGAAGCGCTCGCACGCGGCGCGGTTGTCGAGCACGGTTTCGATCCCTTGCATGCCGCCGATCCGTTCGATCACCTGCGCGACGCTGACATCGCGCGGAAGATAAATCGTTGCGAACGAGCCGAGCGCGCCGTGATGCACCACGTACGGATCCGTGATCGGCAAAATGACACGCGCGCGGCCGGCGCCGAGCCACTCGTCCAGCACGTCTTGCAGATAGATCACATTCGGCTCGCCGGTCTGCGGATCGTGCTTCGCGTTCATGCCATGGTCGGCGGTCAGGCCGATCACCCAGCCGAGCGCGTCGAGCTTTGCAAGGTAGCCGTCCATCATCGCGTAGAACGCGTTCGCGCCCTCGGTGCCGGGCGCGAACTTGTGCTGGATGTAATCAGTCGTCGACAGATACATCAGATCGAGCTTGCGCGTTTGCGCGAGCCGCACGCCGGCGGCGAACACGAACTCGGACAACCCCGCGCTGTACACGTCGGGCACCGGCAAGCCGACCAGATCAAGGACTTCGTCGATGCCGTTTTCTTCCAGCGTGACCTTGTCGGCTTTTTCCGCCGAGAAGCAGATGCCCTTCAACTGCCAGCCGAGCAGCCGGCGCAGTTTGTCTTTCGCGGTGACCACGGCCACCGCGGCGCCGGCTCCGGCGGCAGCGGCCAGCAACGTGCCGGCGCGCAAATACGCGGGATCGTTCATCATCACTTCCGCGCCTTCGCCGCCGTTCTCGTCCGGATCCCAGAAGTAATTGCCGCAGATGCCGTGCACCGAAGGCGGCACGCCGCACACGATCGAGAGATTGTTCGGGTTGGTGAACGACGGGATCACGCAGTCGCCCTTGAACGCGCCGCCGCCTTTGAGCATCTTGCCGATGAACGGCGCGACGCCCGCCGCGACCGCGGCTTCGAGATAGTCGAACTCGCAACCGTCGACGCACACCACGACCGTCGGTTGCGAAGGTAGCCGGTAGCGGCGGCCGTTGACTTCGATCGTGCGTTCGTTCGTGCCTGTGCTCGTATTTGCCATCGTTGCCTTCCATGCGTGCAGGGCACGCGTGTTGTAGTCAGTCCGTTGCCCGTCTTTTATTCGTTCGATGCCGGCGGCATCCGCACCACGCCCAGCGTTCCTTCCGGTTCGCATGCCGCATGGGCGCGCTGCAAGCCGCCGTTCACGTGCGCATGCATCAACGCCGCGGCCTGCTCGGGCTCGCGCGACGCCAGCGCCGTCAAGATCGCGCGATGCTCGGCCAGCGAGCGCTCCATCGCATCGGCATGCACGACCAGCGCGGCACGCCGAAACAGACTCAACTCGCACACCAGCCTTCGGTACGTCTCATACAGCTTCAGATTGCCCGATGCCGCTACCAGCGCATCGTGAAACGCCACATTCGCGCGCGCGTACGCATCGTGATCCTGGGCGTCGAGCGCCGCGCGCATGGCGTCGAGCCAATCGCGCAACACCGCGAGCTTGCGCGCATCGATACTCACCGCCAGCATCCGGCACGCCGCCTCTTCCAGCACCGCGCGCACCGCGTAAATCTCGTCGGCTTCCGCCAGCGACACCGTCCGCACGAACACGCCGCGGTTCTTCTCGGTACGCACGAGGCCGGCCTGCTCCAGCGCGCGAAACGCCTCGCGCACCGGACCGCGCGACACCTGCAGCCGCGTCGCCCAGTCGGCTTCGTTGAGCTTGTCGCCGGGCGCGAGCGCCCCTTCGATGATGTGCCGTTCGATTTCGTCGCGAACCAGCGTGGTCAGCGAATGCCTGCGCACAACCTCGATCGGATCGACAGAAGCAGTTTGCATATATTCGGTCATTTCGACAATTTTTGCCACATCGATAAGTGCAGGCCCGCCGTCGAGGCGCGCCTGCTGACGCATCAGAAGTTGCCCGTCAGTCCGCCCGACGGCGCGGAACGCGCGCCGCGATCAACAACAGCGCGGCCAGCGAGACCAGCAGAAGAATCAGCGACAGCGCGGAGGCCGGCAGGTAATAGCCGCGCTCCACCTGCCCGACGACCACGATCGGCACCGTCGCGAAGCCCGGCGGATACACGGTGAGGGTGGCGCCGAGTTCGCCGAGCGAGAGTGCGAAACCCAGCGCGAGACTCGCGCGGATCGCCGGCACCAGTTGCGGCAGCACGACCCGGCGCAACACCATCGAAGGCGGCGCACCCAGGCTTGCCGCCGCTTCGCGCAGAATCGTCAGCTCCGGACGCAACGCGGCGGCGGCGCAGCGGTAGCAGAACGGCAGCACCAGTGCGAGCTGCACGAACACGACGATCGCCGCGGAGCTCGACAGATCGAACGGACGCTTGTGATACGCGATCAGCACCGCGAGCCCGAGCACCACGCTCGGCACGCCGTTGGGCATCATCGCAATGGTGTCGACGAAGGCGCCGAGGCCACGCCGGTCACGCCCTTCGAGCGCGAGCGCGAGCCACAGGCCGAGAATCGTGCCGAGCACCGCGACGCCCATGCCGATTTCGAGGCTGGTGGTGAGCGCGTCGAAATCGCTCGAACCGAGACGCTCGAACCAGCGCATGCTGAAGCCGTCGGGCAGGATCGTGCCGGACCAGTGCGCGGCCACGCTCGAGAGCGCGACGACCAGCACGGGCAACACGAACAGCCAGAAGCACAGCAACGCGGCAAAACCGAGAAACAGGCCGCCGAGCATGCGCACCACCAGGCTGCGGCGCACCGGCCGGGCTTTCTTGTGCATGACCGGCAAAACGGTCGGGTCGAGTTCAACGGCCATGGCCCGCTCCTTTCACCTTGCGACGGTTGACCTGGCGGTACAACGCGTACAGCGACAAAGACATGATCAGCATCACGACCGCGCCGGCCGCGGCGGTCGGCAGATCGAGATCGACCGTGGCGGAGCTGTAGATCGCCACCGGCAGCGTGATCAGATGCGCGCTGCCGAGCACGAGCAGAATGCCGAACTCGTTGAGCGTGAGCAGAAAGCACAGGATCGTGCCCGCGGCGATGCCCGGCCATGCGAGCGGCAATATCACCTTGAATGCGACCATCCAGCCGTTCGCGCCGAGGCTGCGGGCGGCTTCGATCAGGCGCATGTCGAGCGTGGCGAACGAAGCCAGCGTGGGACGCACCACGAACGGCGCGTAGAACACGACTTCCGCGAGAATCACGCCGCCTACGCCGAACAGGAAATCGAGCGGCGGCGCCTGCAGATGAAAGAGTCGCTGCAAGCCGATGCTGACGGAACCTTGCGAGCCGTACAGAAAGATCAACGTGAACGCGACCAGAAACGACGGGAACGCGACGAACAGTTCGAGAAAGCGCGTGATCATCCGCGCGCCGGGGAACGGCTTGAAGAACAGGATCGACGCCAGCGCGACGCCGAGCAGCGACGCGAGGCCGGCACTGGCGAACAGGATCCACAACGTCGTGCCGATCACGCCGCTCGTTTCCGGATTGCCGAAGAACGCCGAATAGGCGTGCAGGCTCAAACCGTGCGGGCCGGTCAGACTGAGCAGCACCAGACGCACGAGCGGATAGATCACCAACGGCCCGAGCACGACCACGGCGATGAAAAGCAAATGCCATTGCGCGACGCGTTCGCGGCGCTTCACCGCGGCGCTATGCGAGGCGGCGCTGGCGCTGCGGCGCGCGGCGGCAGCATCGGCGGCGGCCGTGCCGAGCGGGTTGGGCGTATCAGGGGTTGATAAGGACGACATCGTCAGCCTCGTAACACAGGGAAACACGCGCGCCCTTCTCCGGCATCATGCCGTGGCCGCGCTGCATGGTAACGAGCACCGGCTCGTTGGGCATGGCGTCCAGTGCAACGGATATCGACAACACCGCGCCGTACCATTCAACCGAGGCGATCGTGCCGTGCAAGTGCCCCTCGCCGAGCGGCACGATACGCAACGCCTCGGGACGCAGACAGGCCACGCGCTCGCGCTCGTTATAGCGCGCGTCGCTCATGCTGAACGCGATCTGCGGCGGCAGCAGATTGGCCGCGCCCAGATAACGCGCGACAAACCCGTCGGCCGGCGTGTCGTACAACTGCTGCGGCGTGCCGAGTTGCGCGATGCGACCTTCACGCATCAGCAGCGTGCGGTCGGACAGCACCAGCGCGTCGTCCTGATCGTGCGTCACGCAGACGATCGTCAGATTCGGCAGGCGCTCATGCAGCGCCTTGAGTTCGGAACGCACCGACGCGCGCAGATTGGCGTCGAGTGCGGAAAGCGGTTCGTCGAGCAACAATACATCGGGTTCGATCACCAGCGCGCGCGCGAGCGCCACGCGCTGCTGCATGCCGCCCGACAGTTGCGCGGGCATCACGTGACCGGCGTCGCCGAGTTGTACCAGCTTCAACGCATCGGCGACACGCCGGGCCACGTCTTTGGCCGGCGTGCGACGCGCACGCAAGCCGAAGGCGACGTTCTCGAATACCGACAAATGGGGAAACAGCGCATAGCTCTGAAACAGCAGGCCGAGATTGCGCTTGTGCGGCGGCACGTGCGTGAGGTCGTGACCGGCCACGGTCAGCGTGCCGGACAGGCCGTCTGCTTCGATAAACCCGGCGATGAAACGCAACAAGGTAGTCTTGCCGCAACCGCTGCGGCCGAGCACGGTGAGCAATTCGCCGCGCTGGATGGTCAGCGACAGATCGTCGAGCACCGTGCGCGAACCGAAGCGCACCGTCAGATGGTCGATCTGCACGCCGCCCGGCGTATTCGAACGCGCGGCATCGAGCGCGTCCGGTGAGGCGCCGAGCGCGCCTGGGTGAGCAAGACTGGCCGTATTCACCGGGTTCATCCTCCAACTGGATTAATGCTGATGCAGCGCCTCGGGAGCGAGTCCCGAAAGCGCCGCCTGACTCTGTGACGCCACCCGGCTACGTCCCGAGTGAGGTCGATTGCGTGACGAACGACGGCTTACTTCGGCTTGACCACTTCGATCTGCTTGCCCGACGAACCGATCACTTCATTCTTCCAGCGCGCGGTCCAGTCGGCCTTCTTGGCCATCACCTGAGTCCAGTCCACCGGAATCAGCTTCACGCCGGCGATCGCCTGCTTGACGATTTCGCCGTTCTTGCCTGCCAGCGGCACGTCGGTACGGCCCGGAATACCGAAGATGTCCGGCACCTTCGACTGCACTTCCGTCGACATCAGGTAGTCGATCAGCTTCTTGCCTCCGGCCTGGTTCGGACCGTTCTTGATCAGGCCGATTGCGTACGGCAGCTGGAACGTGGTCGGCTGGCCGCCTTCGTGCGCGAGGAAAATCGGCTTGAGCGACAGGCCGCCGTTGGCCGCGTCGTCGAGATCCATTTGCAGGTCGCCGTTGGCAACCGCGATTTCGTTACGCGAGAGCAGCACGTCGAGGTAGCCCGTGCCCTTGGTGTGGAACTTGGCGCTGTTTTCGAGCTTCTTCAGATAGTCGAACGCCTTGTCTTCGCCCATCAGCGACGACGTCAGGATGATCACCGCCATACCGTCGCCCGCCGTGGCCGGGTTCGAGTAGGCAACCTTGCCGCTGAAGTCCGGGTGCAGCAGGTCGGCGAAGGTCTTCGGCGCCGTCTTGGTGACTTCCGGGTTGATCGCGAACGAGAAGTAGTTGTTCACGAAGGTCGCCCACGCGCCGTTCGACGCCTTGGCGATCGCCGGCACGTTCTTGTAGTTGGCGCTCTGGTAAGCCTGCAGCAGGCCGCTCTGGTCGGCTTGCTGGATGAACGGCGGCAGCGTGACGAGCACGTCCGCCTTCGGCTGATCTTTTTCGATGGTGGCGCGGTTCACCACTTCGCCGCTGCCCGCCGTGACGATGTTGACCTTCACGCCTTCCTTCTTTTCGAAGGCCGGCAGCACGTCCTTGTAGAGGTTCTCGAGGCCGTCGGCGGTGTAGAGCACCACGGCGTCGGCCGCGTGCGCCTGCATGGCCGTGGCGCCGAAGGCTGCCGCGGCGACCAGCGCCGGCAACAGTTTGCGTGCGAGACCGGCCGTAGCGTGAAGGGAATTCGTCTTTGTCATGTCGCTTTCTCCGAAAGGCAAAAAACCAGACGGTCGGGATATCCCGATACCTGTTGTGATTGAACGGCGGTAGCGCCGCGCCGCTTGCGTGTTGCCCGCATCAAGCCGTGTGCGGATCATGCGGATTGCAGATTGCCAACAACTTTGCTGCTTCTTGTACCCTCTTTTCCTGCCCGACTTACAGCCCACCTACGACGCTCGCGCTGCCAGCCATGCCTGAACGGGCACGGCAAGGATCACAGGTTTCCATGACAACGCCATGACGATTCTGCTCAATTCCAAAAAATGACACAATTCGCCAATAATATCCAAATGAATCTTTTCGTCATCTGGTCTCGGGCGGTGCCTCTTCCCAGACGATGGCGGAGGCTTGCGCGCTCTTCTGGAAACGCCCCGATCGTGTTGACGGCGAGGCCCGCTCACTTCCACGCGGACGCGCGAAGCACTCCCGCGCGGCTGGGATTCGTGGGACGCCGCGTTCAACCGCTTGACCGACAGCGCATGCGCCGACCCGGTGAAGATCGTACATGGCGAAAATGACTATGCATGCGCACCGCTTCAACGCAGCGGGACGATCACAGTCGAAGCGGCGCCCGGCACGCTCGTGCCGCGCCACGGCTCCCTGCTGGTTCCGGGCAAACTGACTCAGGTGGAATCGTTTCGCTTGGGTGGCATCGGCGCGATCGATGTGAGTGAACTGCTCGACGCGGCGGCCGCGATCGGCCGCACGTCCGAACGGCCCTGCACCCCCGTGGAACAGACAGGCTCGCCGTGGCACGCACGCTCAGGCGATCAGGATTTCCGGGCCATGCGCCGTGATCGCCTTGCCGAGAGCGCGCTCCGGAGCCAGTTCGGTCACGAGGTAACGCGCCGACTCGATACCGTTGATGCGCACCGGCGTCACGCGGCCGAACTTCGAATGATCGGCGACGATCACCACCATGTCCGCAGCGGCGATCATGCGGCTGCGTACCTCCGCGGCCATGCGGCTGTAGTCGGTCAGATAGCCGTCCGGCGAAATCCCGCCCGCGCCGATGAAGGCAAAGTCCGCGTGGTACTGCGTGAGTTGATGAACCGTATCGAGCCCGAAGGTGGCGTCTTCGATATCCGACAGTTCGCCGCCCAGCAGCGTGACGCGGTTGTCGTTACGCCGGCCGAGCAGCAGCGCGATGCGCCAGTCGTTCGTGTACACCGACAGCCGATGCCGGTCGAGCAGCGCCCGCGCCACCGCTTGCGTGGTGCTGCCCGAATCGATGATCAGCGACGCGCCGTCCGGCACGAACTCCGCCGCGCGCTCGCCGATGGCGCGCTTCGCGCCGGCGTTCGCCGCTTCGCGTGTGTCGAGGTCGGGCTCGCGCCGGTCGCTCGACAGCGCGCCGCCGTGAGTCGTGACCAGCAGGCCGCGCCCGGCCAGCGCGTTCAGGTCACGGCGAATGGTTTCGCGCGACACGTTCAATTCGCGTACCAGTTCCGCGACGGAAAGCGCGCCCGTTTTGGCGACTTGCGCCAGGATGTATTGGTGACGTTGTTCTGCGAGCATCGATAAAAGGCCGGAAGCCGGCACGCTTGGGTTTCGCCACGGTTTGAGAAGGCCGGCGTATTGTATTACGCGACGCGCGGCGATGCTCCCCTCGGCGCGCTTACCTGCTAACCTGAACGCTCAGGCCGCGCGCGATCGTCCTTCGATAGCTTTGAACGCACGCGTGCCCCGTCAACCGAACTGCCGATGCCGCCACTGTTTCGCCGTCTACTGTTGCTGTTCCACGCGCTGCGTTACGGCGCTCGCCTGATCTGGCTTGCCGCTCCGCAAAATCACAAGCTGCACTGGATGATCGGGCTGGTCGGCCGCTTGCACGCGGCAGGACGCGGCGGCCAGAGCCTGAACGGCGTGCTGCCCGCACTCGGGCCGCTGGCGGAGCGGTTCGCGCAAACCCTGGTCGAACGGCCCGAACTCGCGACCGGCACCCTGCACGACGCGCTCGACGCGATCGATCACATGGAAGCTCCGCTGCCGCCGCGCGAGGCGGAACAGGCACTCGCGCGCGCCTTCGGCAAGCCGCTCGCCACGCTTTTCAGTGCCGTGGATCTGGTGCCGGTACGCGGCGGCTTCGCCGAACAGACGCATTTTGCACGGCTGCTCGCGCCGGTGAACGGTCACTACGAAGTGGCGATCAAGCTCGTGCGCGCCGACCAGTTGCAGCAGATCGGCGACGAACTCGCGCTGCTGCGCTGGGTCGCGCGCTGGCTGGAGAAGCTCTCCGGCACCGCGCGCCGCCTGCAACTGCGCGCGCAGGCGCAGACCTTCACGGACGACATCCTGCGCCGTTTCGATCTGCGCGCGGAAGCCGCCAATCTGAGCCAGACCGGCCATCATTTCGACGGCGACGCGCGCATCGTCGTGCCGGGCGTGATCTGGGATCTCTGCACCCACTACACGCTGACGATGCAACGCGTCAGCACCTTGCCGGCCAACGATCTGCCCGGTCTGCACGCGCATCACATCAAACTCGCGCCGCTCGCCGCGCATATCGTCGAAGTGGTGACCGAGCAAGCGTTCGAACATGGCTTCTTTCACGCCACACTCGACGCGCGCCGCGTGCGGGTCAGCATCGAACCGGACACGCTCGGGCGTCTCGTGCTGGCGGAATTTTCGATCATGTCGAGCCTCTCGACCGGCGAGCGCGAGTTCTTCGTGCATGGCGCAACCGCGCTGTTCGACCAGGACTACGCGCGCCTCGCCGAAATGCATCGCGATGCCGGGCACGTGCCGCACGACACGCGCGCCGAGGTGCTCGAAGCCGAGTTGCGCACGCGCGCGGAAGCGCATTTCGCGGCCGAACCGGAAGACCGCTCGGCGGGTTCGCTGTTTCATCATCTGCTGCAAGCGGTGCATCCGTTCGACGGCGCGGTGCCCGGGCGGCTCGCGAGCGCGCAACGCTCGTTTCATCAAGCGGAAATGCTGGCACGTGCGCTGCATCCAGGCGTCGACACGTGGAATATCACGCGCGGCGTGCTGGCGGATATCGCGCGGCGCGACATCGACCATCGCGGCTGGATCAAGCGGATCACGCGCGAGTTGCCGCACCTCGCGCATATGCTGCCGCGCGTGCCGCAACTGGCGGTTCGGTATCTGCAGCATGAGCATGATCGTGCGCGCAAGCCGCAGCAGAATGCGCAGCTCATGGCGGAGATCGGCCGGGAATACCGGCGCACGCGCGCGCTGCTGTGGGCGTGCGCCGTGTGCGGTGGCGTGCTCGGTGCGGGGACTGTGCTGCTGATGTGGTGATGGCGTTGGTGGGGGTTCATGCGGCGGGGTGGCAACCCGCGGTGCGGTGCGGTGCCTTGCGCGTTGCGGTGCCTTGCCGCGTTGCGTTGCCTTACGCGTTGCCTTGCCTTGCGCGTTGCCTTGCCTTACGCGTTCCTTTGCCTTACGCGTTCCTTTGCCTTACGCATTGCTTTGCGTTACGCGTTGCGTTGCACTGCCTCGCCGATTGCAGCTTCGAACAAGACACGCATCGCCTATCCCGACAAGATGGCGGCTTTTTACACCCCCCTTTCCGATGCTCGCTTCTTTAATCGCCGCCGTCTTCGTCGTGTTGTGGTCGACCGGTTTCGTGGTCGCCCGCGCGATCACGCCCTATGCCGATCCCAATCTTTTCCTGCTCGCGCGCTTCGGCGGCACGGCGCTGATCTTCGCGCTGGCCGCGCTGGCGGCACGCGCCGCGTGGCCTGGCAGGCGCGACTTCGGCAAACATCTGGTGGCGGGCGCGCTGCTGCAAGGCGTGTATCTCGGCGCCGGCTACTGGGCCGTCGCCCAAGGCTTGAGCGCGGGTGTGATGGCTTTGCTCGGCGCGCTTCAACCGCTTGCAACGGCTGCCGTCGCCGCGCCGCTCTTCGGCGAGCGGTTGTCGCGGCGTGGCTGGAGCGGCATGGCGCTCGGCCTCGCCGGCGTCGTGCTGGTGCTCGAACCGAAGCTGGCGGCGGCCAGCCCGGCGACACCGCACGGCAGCGCGCCCGCCTGGCTGGTCGTAGCGATCTCGATCGCCGCGATCGGCGCGATTACCGCGGGCACGCTGTTTCAGAAGACTTCGCTTGCCAAGGCCGATATTCGCAGCGCGAGCGCGGTGCAGAACCTGGGCGCGGCGCTCGTCGCGGGCGTGCTCGTGCTGGCGCTCGGTGAGCATCGCTGGATTGCGTCGCCTACGCTGTGGGCGTCGCTGGCGTGGGGCATCGTGATGCTCTCGGGCATCAGCGTCACGTTGCTCGTGTGGATGGTCAGACGTGGAGACGCGGCCCGCGCCACCGCGCTGATGTTTCTCGCTCCACCGCTCGCCGCGCTCGAAGGGTATGCGGGCTTCGGCGAGACCTTGCTGCCGCTGCAGGTCGCCGGTTTCGCCGTGGCGCTGGTGGGCGTGGTGCTGGCGCGCTCGCGCTGAGCGGGCTGACGTGATCGCGCCAAACGGGCTGGCGCACTCTCGCCGAACGAGCTGACGTGATCACGCCAAACGGGCTAACGTACTCTCGCTGAACGATCCGACGCGATCACGCCAAACGGGGCTGGCGTACTCTCGCTGAACAAGGTGACGCGCCCGCACCAAACGGACTGGCACGCCCACATTCAGCGCCGCGACCGCGCATCAATCCGCCGTGTCCGCCCCGGCCGGCACATTGGCGCGCGCCTTGCCGCCAGGCGCGGGCGCCCATGCCGGGCGGCTCTTGCGTTCCGAATCCAGCACGACGATGTATCGCCCTGCCCACGGCGTCACCTGACGATCGCTCTTCAACACCCACAGCGATCTACCCGACTCGACGAGCGCCGCATACTCGGCGTCGAGAATGCCGTAGTGATCAAGAAACGTATTGAGCGACGCGGGAATCCTCACGCAACCCTTCGAATGACGAATGCCGAGCAGCGGTTCGAGTCGGTCAGGGTCGGTGGCATGCATCTGGAAGCGCATCTGCGACATCCCGCCTTTGCCCCAGCCACGCTCGCCCTCTGCCCAGCCGAGGTCGAAGATCCGCATGTCACGTTTGCCATAACCACGAATATGGTTTTCGTTCTGCGTGCCTTCCGAGCGGAAATCCATGTTGGCGGGCGTATGTTCGAACACGCCGAGCGGCGTGACGAAGTGGTCATACTCGCCCGGCCGCCCGGTCGAGACCGGCGACGCGCCGATCATCTGCCAGACATCCGCCGGCGCGGCGCGAAAATAGATGAAGAGTGCCTGGACATTGGCGTTTCGATCGACCAGCACGACATACTCGCCCGATAAATCGCCCAGCATGTGCGCGTCGAGCACTGCTTGCATGCGATCCGCATAGGCTTGCTGATCCGCCGCCGGCACCACCAGCTTACGTGTGACGCTCTGCGCGAACACGTCCCGCAGGATGAATGCGCGGCGCGGATCGACCACGCCGGCCGCATCGGGCGCGGCGACAGCGGACGCGCTGACGCTCGCCTGCGGACGATTCGCCACGTGCGCCGCCGACGCCGCGGCGGGTGCCGAGGCGGCGATCGCCGCGCCGCAGGACAACCCGCAAAGGGCGGCGCCCAGCGCTTGCATCAGACGGTGAAAAGAAGGCAATCTGCGCGCGATGTTCCGCACGGTGAGTCGATACGAATGACGCGACACGTCGCGCGGACAATCTACCGACGCGAAGGTCAGGCGGTCCACTACAGGCTGGCCAGGCCGATTGGAGTAGTTCATCGCTTATTGGAGCAAACCTGATTATTATTGACTGCCCGCCGGCTTATGCGGCGCTCTCAGACCGAGGATGTTACTAAGCACATGGCAATCTGTCGATAAAGTTTCGACGATTCGAATATATCGCTGTAATACCCGGACACATTTGCTGTTCCACGCGACAAATTGAAAGCGACGCGAAGGTGATTTAAAGCTGATTGACGGCGAATAAACTCTGTAAAACGGATGCGGCGCAGCGTATCAACCAAAAACTGCCGTCGTACCGGCGCGCGGCTGTGCCTCTTACGGCCGTTGCGCGCGCAACGTTAATCGTTCGACACATGCGCGAGCGCGCAAGGAGCAAAAGGAATCATGACGCAACACGATCCAGTCGCACGCCAGGCGAACATTTCTCAAGAAATGCACATTAGCGACGGGTTCGACGCCGAATCAGAAATCGAGCGGCGGGTCGCTTTTCTCGCGGATTATCTGCGCAGCAGCGGCCTGAAAACATACGTGCTTGGAATCAGTGGCGGCGTGGACTCGACAACTGCCGGCCGGCTTGCGCAACTCGCGGTCGAACGATTGCGCGCCGAGCAATACGACGCGCACTTCGTCGCAATACGTCTGCCTTACGGTGAACAAAAAGACGAAGCCGACGCCCAACAGGCATTGCGCTTCATTCGAGCGGACGAAAATCTCGCCATCGACATCAAGCCCGCTGCCGACGCGATGCTCGCCGCGCTAGACAAGAGCGGCGTGCTATTCAAGGACGAATCGCAACAGGACTTCGTGCATGGCAACATCAAGGCGCGGCAACGCATGATTGCGCAATACGCGGTGGCCGGCGCGCGGGCCGGTGTGGTGATCGGCACGGATCACGCGGCCGAGTCGGTCATGGGCTTCTTCACCAAGTTCGGCGACGGTGGCGCCGACGTGCTGCCGCTCGCGGGGCTCAACAAGCGTCGTGTGCGCGCGTTGGCGAAGGCGTTAGGCGCACCGGAAGAATTGGCGCACAAGGTGCCGACCGCCGACCTCGAGATGTTGCGCCCGCAACGACCCGATGAAGATGCCTATGGCATCCCATACGATGCGATCGACGATTTTCTGGAAGGCAAACCGGTGAACGACACGGCGCGCGCGACCATCCTGCGCTATTACGACGCCACGCGTCATAAGCGGGCGTTGCCGTACACGCCGTTCGACTGGGCGGTACAGGCAAGCGAAGATTGAAAAAGTGATGGGTGTGCAGCTGACGCGCTCAATGCAGCGGCGTTGGCGTGTCGGCTATGCGTCAGCCGAAGCGCGGTCGTCTCGCTCGCCAGATTCAGGCTCGCTCGATCGAGTCAGCTCACTCAGCTTTCGGCGGTTCGTCGGTGAACAGATCGGCGCTGGCCTCCAACGCCAGACCACCTAGCTGCTTGCCCTGAATCTGCCGCGCGATGACCTCGCCCACATAGGGCACTTCGGCGTCAAGCTCGACCGTGGCGTAGGCGCCCGGCTTGCCGGCGTCGACCACTTCGATGTTTTTTGCGTAATGCCCGAGTTCGTGCTTCAGGAATTCCCGCACTTCCTGCTCGCTACACGACTGGGCGATGTTGCGAACGATCAGGTTCATGCAGCCTACCCTCGGCGCGCGTTGCGCCCTGTGCCCTCAACGCGCACGGGGCGCAATGCGGCACGCTGTTTCGCCTGCGCGGCAGCAAGTTGGCGGATCAATGCGGCGCCCGCAGCGCCCAAGGCAGCCAATGACAAATAGAAGGCAAGCATTTAATTCTCCCCTGCGAATTTCGTCCTGTGTTCAGGATAGCCATAAATCACAGCAAAAGCGATGTGACACAGCGTAGTAAAACGGAACTCAAATCTCCGTTAATGCACTGTACCTGAATAAGCGGCGTCAAAAATAGCAAAACAGCGCTTCATTTTCCGGTACAGACCCGGCAAACGCGTCGAACGCAGTGCGTGGGCGCGAAAACCGGGCCGCGGCCACGTATCGCCACGGCATCCTGCGGGGGACGTGCGCAAAAGGCGGGCTGATCGTCGCGATCAGTCCGCCGCTTGCACGTTGGCCGCGCTGACCCACCACGTATTCTTGCCCTGCGGCAACTGCACCAGCACCGCGGACGGATCGTCGACACCGTCGTCGGCAACTTCGCATACCGCGAGACCGTCGGGCAGGCGCTTCACCTCGCCCGCGGACTGGAACAGCGCAACACGTTGCGCGCTCAACGGCCGCAACTGGCGGTACACGTCGAAGCTGATCGCCGCCGGCACATCGCCGCGAATCTGCAGCGCCCCGGCTTGACCGCAACGAACAGGCTCAGCGGCGAACACCGCGCTGCTACCGAACAGGCAGCCAAACGAAAGCGCCATGACGGCAACACGTGAATGGATCATGATGATTCTCCGAAAACAAGATGGGGGCGGGCTTGCGAACCGCAAGCCGGGCGAATGAACGAAACTGGCGACGCAGGCGAATCGGCCGCCTTCATGGCGGGTTGTCGTGCCCGGCGCCGCGGCCAATATCGCCGCCCGTGGCGACGTCGAGCCGGCTCACGTCGCAAGACGTCTGGCCGAAGCCCGAATAAACGACCGACCAGTTGCCGACAATCGCGGCCTGCGCTTCGGCGAGACTCATTTTGCCTTCGCAGACGCAGCGCTTGAGCATGACCGCGGCGCGCGCCTTGCGGCGCTCGCCCTGGTGGCCCGCCCACGGTAACAGATCGAGATTGGCGGGAGCGTCCGGCGAGCCGCCGAGCACGATCGGCACACGCCGGTCGAGCGCGAAGGCAGCGCCATTGTCCGCGTCGATGCCGCGCGCGGCGAGCATGCGGTCTTTGTGCGCCATCAGTTCGTCGAACGGCGGCGCGACCGTGTCAGCATAGCCAGGGCGGCAAATCGTCTCGCCCACCGACTGCTGCGTGACACGTTCGTCGAGCATACTGATGCCCTGTGCGCGGGCTTCGCCCATGCACACAGCGAGTAGCGCCGCCGAGCCGAGTGCGAGCACGATGCGCGCGCCGCGCGAAGGACGCGCAACGCGGCATCGGCGTGCGAGCGCCGGCGCGGCCGTTTCATACGTACTACCGGTCGGGTCGCTGAGGTGTTGAGTGCGACGCCTGTCTGCAATGCCTGCGTTCATTCGTCGGCGCGCCGGGAACGGCACGCAATAGTTCAATTCGCAGACTAATTAAAACACATTCAAAACGCTTATGTAAGAAAGCCTACGTGTGCGCGCTGCGTGCATAGATCGCAATCTGCGGGTTTCATAGACGGCAGCAACCGGCGGCGGCGCCCCTCGCGCACCGCCAATCCCCCTTCCCGCTACGGACGCCGCTCGCGGATCGCGCGCAACACCGCACGTTCCACACGAGAGGCGTCCGCCACGCTCCGTGTCAATGTGACGCTACCTCGGCACACGCGCCTGCAGCGCACGAATACGGAACATGGCCTGCGTGTCGGACACGGTGGTTTCGTACATCTTTGCGAGGTCCGCCTTCAGCGCGGTGCGCGATCCGCCGTCGAGATAGACCATATGCCCCGACGGATAAAAGCGCGCCGACAAATTCTGCCGGACCTGCTGACTGAGCAGCGGCATCTGCTGCAGATCGAGCACGGTTTGATAAAACGGCGTCACGTAATCGAAGAAACCGTTGGCCGACAGCACCTTCAGATCGGGATTGAGCGCCATGACGGCGGCAAGGTCGCCGGCGGTGTACAGAATGATGTTGCCCTTCGCGTCCACCCCCTTCTGCGCGCCTGTCGGATCGATGTGACTGAAGTCCCAGTACTGGAAGGCCTGATCGTTCAGGTCGGTGAATGACGAATTCGATGTGTATTTCAACTGCTCGTTCAGATACACGTTCCACATCGTCGTATAGACGCCGGTGACCGCCGTCATGGTCGGATCGTTGCCGCCGGAGTTCGGGTCGATCTTGCCGGCAATGCCCGTGCCGATCGCCGTCACGCGGCCGTCGTATTCGCCGAGCGCGAGACCTTTGGATTTCAGCAGCGTAGTCAGGAATAGCGAATTACCCCGGCTGTCGTACGACGCGATATCCAGACTCCAGGCAAGCAAGGTTGTTTTATCTATCCCGGTGTATTCGCTAAGTTTTTCGACCGTTGCCGAATCGGTGGTCGGAAATTTACGCAGCGCGGCCAGATAGTCGGTGCGCGCGAATTGCGCGACTTCTTCGGCGAACGTGCCGAGATCGGTTGGCCGCGGCGCGATGCCGAGCTTCTTGTGATACCACGCGTCCGCTGCCGCCGTGGGCAGCGTGCCGACCGGGTTGCCGGATTGCGTGTAATCGAGAATCGACGATTGCAGCGTAATGCCGTTCAGATCGACGCCGTCTTCGTGTAATCGGTAAGCGAGCACGCAACTACGCGCCGTGCCGTACGACTCGCCAAACAGGTACTTGGGCGAGTTCCAACGGTTGTTCTTGGTCAGAAAGCGCTTGATGAATTGCTTGATCGAGTCGGCATCCTGATCGACGCCCCAGAAGTCGCGGTTCTTCTTCGGGGCGATCGCCGCCGAGTAGCCCGTGCCGACCGGATTGATGAAGACGAGGTCGCTTTTGTCCAGCAGACTGTCCGGGTTGTCTTCCATCGAATAGGGCGCGGGCGGCGTAAAGCTCGGCATCGACGTCTTGATGCGACGCGGCGCGAACGAGCCCAGCAGCACGAACACCGACGACGATCCCGGCCCGCCGTTATAGAAAAACGTGAGCGGCCGCGCTTCTTCTTTCTGCTTGTCCTGCGTGAAGGCCACGTAGAACATCCGGGCTTCCGGTTGCGAACTGCTCGGGTCGACGATCACGAGGTGTCCCGCCGTCGCCGTGTAGTTGATCTTGCGCCCGCCGATGGTGACCGAATGATGCGTGATCGCAGCGGTCTCCGCGGTATCGGTGACGGAATCGTCCGGCCCGTTACCGTATGCGACCGGATCGAAGAACGGCTGATCGCCGGCTTTGTGCGGCGAGCTGGCCGCTGCCGGTGCCGCGGGTGCGGCCGGTGCAGCCGAAGCATGAGCATTGTGCGACGACTGCGGACTAACGGAAGCTGACTCTGTGTTCGTCATGATCGCTCCATGGGTTCGTTCACGTCTTGTACGTCGCCCCCAAAGCAGACCTGCTTCGGGGCGTGTGTTGCAGACTATAGTGCGGCCGCCACCTTCTGACCATTGGGACTGCCGAGCCCCGTGCAGGCGTCCCAGCCCGTGGCTGCCGCGAAGCTGCCGTTGTTGCCTTGCGTGATGTCGTTACACACGCCCGGCGTCTTGTACAGCTTGGGATTGATGAACCCGGCCGGCTGTCCTTTGGCCGCATTGATACGCGCGATCAGCGCGGCCCACAGCGGCGCGACCGCACTGGTGCCGCCGACCACCGTCTGCGTACCGTCGATCAATACGTTGTAGCCGGTCACCGGAGAAGCGTCGCCTGCTACGTCCGGCACGCCGCGCCCGCTGAGCGCCTTCTTGCCGCCGCTCGACGACGTGGCGGACAAACCCTTTTGCCACGTCGGCGCCGCAAAGGCATGGCTCACGCCGCCGCCGGTCGCGCCGCCCTGCGCGCCGTCGTTCCACACTACCTCGTGCGAGATCGAAGTGCCCGACGCGGTGAGGTTCGTGCCGCCGCAGGCCAGTACATACGGGCTCGAAGCCGGGAAGTCGACCTGGTCGCCGCCACTCACGCCGTCGCTCGAACCGCTGTCGCCCGACGCCGCGCATACCGTGACACCGAGGGCCGCGGCCGACTGCAGCACGCTGTTGAAGGCCTGCATCGACTGGCTGGTCCAGTTCGACTCCGGGCCGCCCCAACTGATCGAAATGACCGACGGCTTGTTGGTCGTGTCGTGTACCGCGCGGCTCACCGCGTCGATGAAACCGGAGTCGCTATTCTGCGTGAAATACACCGCGATCTTCGCGCCGGGCGCGATCGCGCCGACGATCTCGATATCGAGCGTCACCTCGCCGTCCGGTCCGTTCGGATCGCCGCTCGGCTGATTGCTGCCCTGATCGACGCCGACCGATTTCACCGTGGGCGACGCGACGCCGAGGCTCGCGAAGTAGGACTTGAGATCGGCGGTGTTGTAGCCGCCGCCCAGTTCGATGATACCCACGCACTGGCCGCCGCCATCGCCTTGCGGAAAATGGTAGAGCGACGCGAGTTGCGGCGGCGTAAAGGAAGCCTGATGGGCCCGGGCCGGCTGGAACGGCGGCCGGATGCGAAAGTGCGGCCGCGCCTGCGGACGATTGTCGAGGCCCATCACGGCTTCCACCACGCCGCGCAGATCGTCTGGCACGCTGATCGGGCCGGTGCGCCCACGGAACTGCCCGGCCGTGTGATGTTCGTAATGTTCCAGCTTGACGGAAAACGCATCCTGGAACTGGGCAATCGTGCCGCCCAGCACGACCGAGCGCGCGGCCGGATCTTCGCGCACCACGGTCAGCCCGTGTTCGGCGGCGAAGGCCTTGACCTTGGCGATATCGTCCGGCGCGGCGCCGTAGTCTGTGGCAAGCGCCTCGCGCGAGAGCGGCTTGACGCCCGGATCGCCTGCTTCGATCTTGCTCATCAGCGCGTCGAACTGCGCCTGCTGCTGACGGCGCAACATGACGAACACCTCGATCCGCTGCGCCGGATCGCATTGCCCCACGACTTTCGAACCCTGTTCCACTGTTCGTTCACTGCCTGGCAGCGGGTGCTTGTTGACCATGGTGTCGACTCTCCAGTTAGCGTGACGGCGCAATCCACACAGTGGACCCAGCACGCCACGCGCCTGCACGACCTCATTGCCTGAAGCCGGCGGCAAGTTACTGTTTCAGGGACCTCGTCAAACCGTCCGACCAATCCATTCAAACACAGTTCCGGCGTGCGCGGCAGTTGTCCGAATGGCCAGCGCCGCGCCGCACCGACACGCATACGCCACCGCTCGCGCTATGATGCTGCAGCGGCAATCCAGCCGTTACGTTGCCTCGCGCGCCATCCGCGCGCACGATCAAAGAATCAGAGGAAGCCCCATGTCAATTTCGATGTATCAAGCATCACTGCCCGTGTTGATCCGCGGCCTGACAAACCTGCAGGTCATTCTGGGCAAAGCCGAAGCACACGCTGCCGAAAAGCAGATCGAGCCTACGGTGTTCACGACCGCCCGGCTCGCACCGGACATGCTGCCGCTCACGCGCCAGGTCTATATCGCGAGCGACACCGCGAAGGGCTGCGCCGCGCGGCTGGCCGGCGTCGAGGCGCCGAAGTTCGACGACGTCGAACAGACTTTTGAAGAACTGACTGCCCGCCTTCAAAAGACGATCGATTATCTGAAGGAATTCAAGCCGGAACAGATCGACGGTTCAGAAGCGCGCGAGATCACGCTGAAAATGCGCACGGGTCCGATCGAGTTCACGGGCCTGTCGTATCTGCTCGGTTTCGTGCTGCCGAATTTCTATTTTCACGTCACGACGGCGTACGACATTCTGCGTCACAACGGCGTCGACCTCGGCAAGCTCGACTATCTCGGCGGCATCAAGTAAAACGCATGTTCCGCACGGACTCGAGGTCTGTGCGAATGCGCAATGAGTGTTGGTGAGAGACGTTTGAAGGACGCGGCAAACACGTGCGGGCCGCGCCCCGGTGTCAGCTCAAACGCGCGGCTGGAACGCGATGATCGCCATGCCGGCCAGCGTAAAGGCGACGCCGGCCGCGTCCCACAGCGTGGGCCGCACCTTGTCCACGCACCACAGCCAGGCAATCGCCACCGCCACGTACACACCGCCGTAAGCCGCATAAACGCGGCCTGCGGCGGTACCGTGCAGGGTCAACAGCCAGGCGAACAACGCGAGGCTGAGCGCGCCCGGCACGAGCAGCCAGATCGAACCGCCCTCTTTCAGCCACCGCCACGGCAAATAGCAGCCGACAATTTCAGCAACGGCGGTCACGGCATAAAGCAGAAAAGTCTTCATTAACGATGAGTAAGCAGGTGATTGTGATGCCACGAATGAGGTATGGCGCTCTATCGGCTTTATTAACACAATCACTTGGCGCGCGGGCACGGCGCGTGCGAGAGTCTTCGAGTCCTTTCCTTAATTGCCCTTCGCCATGAGCATTGCTTCACCCTGCATCGACATCTGCAAATTCGACGGCAAAACCGGTTTCTGCATTGGCTGTTTGCGCACTCGCGACGAATGCAAAAGCTGGAAGAAGATGAAAGACAAGCATCGCAGGAAAATCATCGAGGACCGTTCGCGGCGCGAGCATAAGCTGAACAAGTAAGCGATCCGCCAACGCCATGCGTAGCGCGGCGCTTCTCGTCGTGCCTTCGCGCCGCGTCAGTCCAACGAAAGCCGCAGCGCAAATCCGATCAACGCCGCCGAGAAGGTCCAGCGCTGCAGCGTTTGCGCCAGCGGATGGGCGCGCATCCAATTGGCGATGCGGGCAGCGCCGATCGCGTACATCACGTCGAAACATGCGCCTATGGCGAGCAACACCAAGCCTAGCTCGACCATCTGCAAAACCACCGGCCCCGCTTCCGGGCGCACGAACTGCGGCAGCAGCACCGAACAGAACAACAGCGCTTTCGGATTCAGCAAGTTGGTCAGCAGACCTTTGACGAAAGCAGCCCGCAGCGGGCGCGACTCGCCGTTTGCGGGAGCGCCCGCTGCGGCTTTCGCCGTGTCGCCGTCAGGCAGCGCGAACACCGGCGAACGAAAAATCTGGATGCCCACCCACGCGAGATAAACCGCGCCGCCATAGCGCACCACGTCGTATAACCACGGCGCGTTGCGCAACAGCGCGGCCACGCCGCACGCCGAGAGCGTCACGTGCGCGGCGCGCGCGAGACCCAGTCCGCCGGCAGCCGCGAAACCGCTACGCGCACCGCGTCCGATACTGGTTTGCAGCACCAGCGCCATGTCCGGGCCCGGCACGGCATAAACGACGAAAAGCGCTGCGATATAGACGGCCAGCAGGTGTGCGGAAATCATCAGAGGCTCCTGTTTTTCAGGGCTCTATCTTGCAATTGCCGGCGGAGGGTTTGTTGGCGAATTACTGGCCCGGTATCTTTGGATTTGGAGGAATGCGCTAACATTACGGCTTAGGCTTGTGTTTTCCTCCAAACCGCTATTGACATCGCCGAGCCATGACAATCGACCTCGATAAAACAGATCGCGCGATCCTCGCCGCGCTGCAGAAAGACGGGCGCATGTCGAACGCGCGGCTGGCCGAAACGGTCGGCCTGAGCGAAACGCCGTGCGCGCGCCGTCTCAAGCGCCTCGAAAACGACGGGTATATCGACCAATACCGCGCCATGCTGTCGCGCTCCGCGCTTGGCTTTGGCGTGGTGGCCTTCGTCTATGTCCGTTTTGCCGTGCACGATCGCGCGGTGGCGACGCGCTTCGAGCGCGAGGTGCAGGCGATCCCACGCATTCTGGCGTGTCACAACGTGTCGGGCAGCGCCGATTACATCCTGCAGGTGGTGGCGCGCGACCTCGACGACTACGGCACCTTCATGCGCGACGAGATGCGCAGCCTGCCGGGCGTGACATCGGTGGAATCGGCGCTGTCGTTGCGAGAGGTAAAAGCCAACGGCGGCTTGCCGCTATCCTGAACGCGGACGTGGCATAGTCACGCCTTTGAAACGGCGCGAGCCGACCCGACGAATCTGGAGTTCTCATGGATCACGAACAGGCACGAGCCGAAGAAACCGCCGCGATGACGCGCGTATTGACCGCCACGCAGCGGGTGCAGTCGGCCTTTGCATCGCTGCAATCGCAGTTCCCGCCCGCCGGCAGCGGCACGCCTTCGCAGTTCGCGCTGCAAACATTTGACGCGGCGCTGCAGGAACTCGAAGACGCGCAAGCCGCGTTCGACGAACTGCTTGGCGATCTGCTCGACGGCAATCGTTGAGAAGCCGTCAAGGCATGCCGCCTCTGAAAGAGCGGCCGGGCACGACTGCTTCAGAGCGCAGCCGGGCAAGACGCTCTCAATGCCCTTCGATTTCGACGACCGGCTCGCAGAGAATCGGAAAATTGACCGAGTTCGCGATGTAGCACTTCTCGTGCGCGACGTGATGCAAGTGCGCGGCGAGTTCGGCATCGCCGCCCGCCCGAATCACGACGTGCGGGCGCAGAACGATTTGTGAAAAACGGCCCTGCTTGGGATCGTCGAGCATGGTGCCTTCGGCATGGTCGCGATACGCGGTGACGGTGATGCCGGCGTCCGCGCATAGATGCAGATACCAGAGTTGATGGCAGGCGCTCGCCGAGGCGACCAGCAGATCCTCCGGATTCCAGCGTTTGGCGTCGCCGAGAAAGGCCGCGTCCGATGACCCGGGAAGCTCGGGTTTGTCGCCAGCGGCAATCACATGATCGCGCCCGTAGTCACGGTAGCCCGACGTGCCGCTTCCGCGATTGCCGGTCCACTGCACCGACACCTTGTATTTGTGCTCGCCGTATGCCATGCCAACCTCCCTTTGATTTGAATCGGATCCGGTCGCAGAGGCGTGCATTTTATACGCGGACATCACGCGACGGCGGCGCGCCGCTTGCTGACTAATTCGGCGAACTTGGCGGTAATGGCCTTCCGGCGAGAGGCGGCGCACGCGGGTCCGGGCTTTCGTTCAGGTTCGTGCCGTTTGCCCGCATGTTGCTGAGTGCGTGGCCTGCCCCCGCGCCGCTTGTCCTTCCCACGGCCGGCGCCCCGCTCGTGCCGGCGCCCGCCCCCAGCCCCGTCGCCGCCGCGCCGCCCGTGTTGTTGAGCCCGTTGGACTGCACGCCATTCAAGCCGAAGCCGCCCGCGTTGGCCGGTCGAGCGACAAGCTGCGCGTAAGCCGTCGCGGTGCAGCCGATCATAAGCGCCGACGCTACGATACCGCCCCATACTGTCTTCATGGCCACTCCGTTACATCGTCGAATTGCGCGGCCGCGGTGTCAGCACGGCGACCACTCGAACAGTATGACGACGCCGAGCCCGCTTCGTTCAGAAGTGAAAATCGGGGCGCGACGGACGATACGCGATAATCGACGGTTTTCTTCGCAGACCGCTTCGATGCCTTCGATAACACCCGCCTCGTTCGACCCCTTCGCCCCTTTCGCCCCGTTCCAGGAACTGGCCCGAACCCTCCTGCCGCATGCGGGCGACGACAACGGCGACGGCTCGCACGACACCTCGCATCTGCAACGCGTCTGGAAAAACGCAGCGTCGATCCACGCGGAAGAAGGCGGCGATGCGCAGGTCCTGTTCGCCGCCACGCTGCTACACGACTGCGTAGCGGTCGAAAAGAATTCGCCGCTGCGCGCGCGGGCCTCCCGACTATCGGCGGAAAAAGCGGCGCGCGTGCTGGCGTCGCTCGGTTGGGCACAAGCGCAGGTTCAGGCGACGGCGCACGCCATCGAAGCACACAGTTTTTCAGCAGCCGTCACGCCGACCACACTCGAAGCGAAAACGCTGCAAGACGCCGACCGGCTCGACGCGATCGGCGTGCTGGGCGTGGCGCGCTGCTTCTACGTTGCCGGGCGGATGGGCCGCACCTTGTACGACCCAGCCGATCCACACGCAACACAGCGCCCGCTGGATGACACGCGCTTCACGCTGGACCATTTCCATACCAAGCTGCTGAAACTGTCCGAGGGTTTTCAGACGGCCACGGGCGCGCGTCTGGCCGGCATCCGCCATGCCCGCCTGCAACGTTTCCTCGACGAATTCAGCGACGAAATCTGAACGTCGGGCCCACACTGCCAACCGCAACCGCCATGCGGATCGCCACACGCATTCACGTTCGCGGCGCTAGGTCGAGCGATTGACTGCGCGCTTCGCGAACCCTCGCCTGCGTCACTGGATGCCGGCTTCTAAAAAGGAATAAGACGGCCGCCGTGCGCGTTATGATCAATCGTTATGCCAGAAACGGCTGATCGCACACGATGGAGCACGCTTACGTTCACCTCCTGCATCTGCTGGCCGGCCACCCGGGCTGGACACTCACGGTCATCTTCCTTGCGGCGTTTCTGGAGGCCGTCGCCGTTATCGGCACCTTCATTCCGGGCAGCACCGCAATGTTTCTCGCCGGGGCGCTGGCGGGCACCGGGTCGCTCAGCCTCGGCTGGGTTTTCGTGTGGGCCATCGCGGGAGCCATCGCCGGCGACGGCATGAGCTTCTGGCTCGGCAGCCGCTATAAAGACCGGATCGTCCAGTTCTGGCCGTTCCGCAAACATCCCGAAGTGCTCGAGGCTGGCCACCGCTTCTTTCGCAAACATGGCGCGAAGAGCGTCGTGCTGGCGCGCTTCATCGGCCCGTTGCGGGCGATCGTGCCGGTGGTGGCGGGCATGCTGCGCATGCCGCCACTGCTTTTCTACGGCATGAACGTGCTCTCGGCGCTAATCTGGGCACCCGCTCACATCCTCCCCGGCATGATCTTCGGCGCTTCGGTGCTGCTGGCCGGCGCGGTGTCGTTCCGGCTCGTGGTGATCATCGCGTTGCTGGCGGGTATCGTCTGGCTGAGCTTTCGCGCCGCGCGTGTGCTGCTCTCGCATGCCAATGCGTGGTCGAGCGCGGCCGGGCTTCAGGTGGGCGCCTGGGCTTGCCGGCACCCCGGCCCGTTCGGCCGTTTCGCGCGCAAGATGCTCGACCCGGCGACACCGGACGCCAGCAGCATCCTGCTGACGTCGCTGGTCGTAATCGTGTCCGGCGCACTGTTCTTCGGCGTGCTGGAAGACGTTCTCAGCGGCGATCCGCTCACGCAAGTAGACCTCTCGGTCTATCACTTCCTGCAATCGGTACGCACGCCCTGGAGCGACACCGTTCTCGCGGGACTCTCGACGCTCGGCAGCAGCATCACGCTCGCGGCGCTGATCGTGACGGTCGTGATCTGGATGCTGCTGGAACGGCGCTGGCGCACCATGGGCTACTGGCTCGCGGCCGTAGTGTTTTCCCAATTGCTGATCTTCGCGCTGCAGTTCGCGATGCACCGCGCGCCGCCGAATGATCTGATGGTCGGCGCGTATGTATTTCCGAGCGATCACGTCGCCGCGACCGTTATCGTGTACGGCTTCCTCGCGTTCCTGCTGGCGCGCCGGGTCGGCATGCTCGAAGGCGTCATGGTGGCGGCCGCGAGCGCGATCGTCGTGATCGTGGTCGCGCTCGCGGGACTGTACTTCGGCAAATATTGGGTATCCGATGCGATCGGCGGCGCCGCGCTCGCCTACATCTGGGTCGCGATCGTTGCGCTGACCGCAATGTGGCGGCACCCGGAAACACCGCCCGAGCGCACCTTCATGCCGCTGGTGGTGCTGCTGGTCATGCTGGTCAGCGTGGGCCTGCAACTCGGCGTGGCCATGCCCGCGCCGCCGCCGGATACGGCGTTGCGGCCGCCGCCCGTGCTCGTCACCCAGGCGCAGTGGACGCTCTCCGTGTGGAAACGTCTGCCGTGTTACCGCTCGGATATGGGCGGCGACAGCATGGAGCCGCTCACACTGCAGTGGGCCTCGAACCTCGATTCGATCCGCGGGCAGTTGCGCGCCCACGGTTGGGTGGAGGGCACGGACGTGTCGGCGCACAGCCTGCTCTCGCTCGCCTCGCCCAATGTGGCGGCCGTGTCGCTGCCGGTCTTGCCGAAGCTGAACAATGGCGTGCCGTCCTCGGTGGTCTTCATGCGTCCGGGCAACACGCGCGACGAGCGCGACGTGCTGCGCTTCTGGCCCAGTGGTTACGCCGTGGAAAACGGCACGTCCGCCACACCGTTGTGGGTCGGCGCTTTCGCGCACGAGCGGCTGTCCCGGCCGTCATGGCCCATCAACATTCTGCGGGTCGACAGAGGGATCACGTCGTTGGACGCGCACGCCAAATCCAGTGCGAGTCTCGGCGCGGCGATCGTCGGCAGGGTGAGTTGCCATGGCGTGCCGGTGTCGCTGCTCGCCTCGCCGGTGGAGTAAGCGCATTCCCTGTCATGCCGAAGAAATCGCTCTGTGCTCAACCAGTTAGCCCGCTTGGCCAGGACTTGTCCACAAGGATATGAACATTTTCTGTGGGTAACTTTTCCGTCCATGCGGGGCCCTTACCCCCTTAATCCTTAGCCCGTTTTGCATGACGCTTCGGGAGCGGCTCCGTCACACCTGGGTCTCGTCGACTTACCGTAACAAACCGAAACCCCCGTCCAGGCGATGCCGCGAGAAATAGCTCCACAGTCGGATAGACTCTGCTACTGATTGTCTGGATTCCTGTCGCCGGCAACGGCGATACCCATCCTGGGAGTTCGTATGACGCGCTTCGACAGCAATTGGCCTGGCCGTCCATGGGCGGTGTTCGCCGGGTGCCACGAGTCCCGCGGGAGGCCGTCATGAGCGAAGCGCCGTCAATCCAGGCGAGGCGTCCCCGAAGAGGCCGGCTCGTACTCGCGGTCGTGCTGCTGGCGCTGATCGCGCTGGTGGCCTTCCATCTGCTGCGCTCGAAGGCGCCCAAACCCACTGTTGCGCCCCAGGTCGTGACGGTCGCCGCCGCCACCACCGGATCGATGCCGGAAATCCTGAGCGAGCTGGGCACGGTCACGCCCGTCGCCACCGTGACCGTATTGCCGCAACTGAGCGGCTACTTGACCGCCGTCGGCTACCGCGAAGGGCAGGACGTGCAGAAAGGTCAGTTCCTCGCGCAAATCGATCCGCGCCAATACGAAATCAGCAAGCGCCAGGCCGAGGCGCAACTTGCCAAGGACAAGGCGGCGCTCGCCCAGGCGCGCGCCGATCTCGCGCGCTATACGCAACTGAACGAGCGCAAGTCGATCGCCGAGCAGACCTATGCGGATCAGAAGTTTCTCGTCCAGCAGGACGAAGCGGCGATCAAGGCCGACGAAGCCAACATCGCCCAATTCGCGCTCGACCTGATCTACTGCCATATCACCGCGCCGGTATCGGGCCGGGTCGGACTGCGCCTCGTCGATCCGGGCAACTACGTTACCGCGTCAAGCCAGCCGGGCATTGCCGTCATCACGACGATGAAGCCGACCACGGTCCAGTTCACCGTGCCGCAAACCGCGCTCGACAAGGTGCTGCGCCGCACCAACGCAGGCGCGCAGCTCCCCGTCACGGTGTTCAGCAGCGACAACTCCCGGCAGCTCGCGACCGGCACGCTGTACGCGATCAACAACCAGATGGCGACGGCGACCGGCACGGTCACGCTGCGCGCGTCGTTCGCCAATGACGATGAGGCGCTGTTCCCCAACGAGTTCGTCAACGTCAAGCTGCTGGTCGACACGCTGCAAGACGTGGTGCTGGTGCCGACGCCCGCGGTGCAGAACGGCGCGCCGGGCGACTACGTGTATCTGGTCAACGCCGACAATACGGTATCGGTGCGCAAGGTCACGCTCGGACCGGGCGATGGCCAGCACACGGTGATTACGTCAGGGCTCGCAGCCGGCAACGTGGTCGTGACCGATGGCATGGACCGCTTGAGCGACGGCGTGAAGATCAAGGCATCCGCAGCCCGGCCGGCTGCGGGCGCTTCGGGCGCTTCGGGCTCGACGCCGGCTGCGGCGCCCGCGTCCGCCGCGAGCGGCACGCCGGCGGCGGCAGCGCCCGGCGCGGCGTCCATGGCTTCGTAGTCCGCCGACCCGCCGATGAACTTCTCCCGCCTGTTCATCCTCCGTCCCGTGGCGACGTCGCTGCTGATGGTCGCACTCGTGCTCGTCGGCCTGGTCGCGGTGCGCTTCCTGCCGGTTTCCTCGCTGCCCGACGTCGACTATCCGACCATCCAGGTCCAGACCTTCTACCCGGGCGCCAGCCCGAACGTGATGGCGACCACCGTCACGGCGCCGCTCGAAGTGCAACTCGGCGAGATTCCGGGCTTGCAGCAGATGGTCTCGTACAGTTCGGAAGGCGCGTCGGTGATCACGCTGCAATTCGATCTCTCGCTGAGTCTCGACATTGCCGAACAGAACGTGCAGCAGGCCATCAACGCCGCCAACAGTTTTTTGCCGACCGGGCTGCCCGCGCCGCCCACCTACGCGAAGGTCAACCCGGCCGATCAGCCGATCCTCACGCTCGCGGTCACGTCGAAGTCCATGTCGCTGACGCAGTTGCAGGACACCGCCAACAATCGTCTTGCCACGAAGATCTCCGAAGTCTCCGGCGTCGGTCTCGTCACGACCGCCGGCGGCAACGTGCCGGCCGTGCGCGTCGAAGCGGACCCGCAGAAGCTCGCCGCCTACGGCCTGAATCTCGACGATCTGCGCACCTTGCTCGCCAACGTCAATGTGAGCCAGCCAAAAGGGAATTTCGACGGACCGGAACTCGACTACACGATCAACGCGAACGATCAGATCGTCGACCCGCAAGACTACCTGGCCACCGTGATCGCCTATCAGAACGGCGCGCCGGTGTATCTGCGCGATGTTGCGCGCGTGAGCCAGGCCGCGCAGGACGTCGAGCGTGGAGCGTGGTACAACCGCACGCCGGCCATCGTGCTGAACGTGCAGCGCCAGCCGGGCGCGAACGTGATCGCTACGGTGAACCAGATCATGAAGCAGTTGCCGGCGCTCGAATCGACGCTGCCCGCCGGCCTGCAAGTCACGGTGGTGGCGAACACCACGGGCGTGATCCGCTCGTCGGTCTCGGACGCCGCTTTCGAACTGGTGCTCGCCGTGGTGCTGGTCGTGCTGGTGATTTTCGTGTTCCTGCGCAACGTGCCCGCCACGATCATTCCGAGCATCTCCGTGCCCGTGTCGCTGATCGGCACGCTCGCCGTGATGTACCAGCTCAACTATTCGATCGACAACCTCTCGCTGATGGCGCTGATCATCGCGACCGGTTTCGTCGTCGACGATTCGATCGTGATGATCGAGAACATCGTGCGCTATCTGGAGGAAGGCAAGACGCCGCTCGAAGCCGCGCTCGAAGGCGCCGGGCAGATCGGCTTCACGATTCTCTCGCTGACGGTCTCGCTGATCGCGGTGTTGATCCCGCTGCTGTTCATGGGCGGCGTGATCGGCCGGCTGTTCAGCGAATTCGCGATCACGCTGGCGGTGACGATCGTGATTTCGGCGGTGGTCTCGCTGACCGTCGTGCCGATGCTATGCGCGCGCCTCCTGCGCGCGCAGGCGCAGCGCCATCCGAGTCGCTTCGAGCGGTTCAGCGAAGGCCTGTTCGACAAGACGCTCGCGGCGTACGAACGCGGCCTGCGCTGGGTGCTCGATCACCAGACGCTCACGCTGGTGGTCGCACTCGTCACCGTCGCGCTCACTGCGATCCTGTACATCGTGATTCCGAAGGGCCTGTTCCCGGTGCAGGACGTGGGCGTGATCCAGGGCATCAGCGTGGCCGACAACTCGGTGTCGTACACGTCGATGGTCCGGCGTCAGAGCGCCCTCGCCGACGCGATCCTGAAGGATCCCGACGTGGTGTCGCTCACCTCCTATGTCGGCATCGACGGGACCAATCCGACGCTCAACAACGGCCGGTTCCTGATCAATCTGCGCCCGCGCGACGACCGCTCGGCGAGCGCCGCGGAAATCGGCCGCCGGATCCAGCAGGAAGTCGCCGAGGTGCCCGGCATTCGGCTGTATCTGCAACCGGAACAGGACCTGACGCTCGACACCTCGATCTCGCGCAACCAGTACAACTTCGTGCTGCGCGGGCCGAATCAGCAGGCCTTCAACCAGTACGTGCCCGCGCTGATCGCGCGCATGAAGCAGATTCCCGCGATCACGGACGTCACGAGCGACCTGAACACCAACGGTCTGAGCGTGAACGTCGAAGTGAACCGGCAACTCGCCGCGCGCTATGGCATCACCGCGGCCACGATCGACAACGCACTGTACGACGCGCTCGGCCAGCGCATCGTATCGACCATCTTTCAGCAGTCCAACCAATACCGCGTGATTCTCGTGGCGAAGCCCGAAACACTGCCCACCGTGCAGTCGATCGGCAACCTGTATCTACCGAGCCAGACGAGCAGCAGCGGTCAGGTGCCGCTGTCGGGCATCGCGAAGATCAGCATCACGCAATCGCCGCTGATGATCAGCCATCTCGCCCAGTTCCCGGCGGTGACGATCTCGTTCAACCTCGCGCAGGACGCGTCGCTGAGCGCCGCGGTCGCGCAGATCCGCGACGCCGAGCGCGCGGTGAACCTGCCGCCGTCGATCACGTCGTCTTTTCAGGGCGCGGCGCAGGCATTCGAAGATTCGCTCACGAGCGAGGTGTATCTGCTGATCGCCGCGCTCGTCGCCGTGTATATCGTGCTCGGCGTGCTGTACGAAAGCTATATCCACCCGGTGACGATTCTCTCGACGCTGCCGTCGGCCGGCATCGGCGCCCTGCTCGCGTTGATGATCGCGGGCAACGATCTCGACGTGATCGGCATCATCGGGATCGTGCTGCTGATCGGCATCGTCAAGAAGAACGCGATCATGATGGTGGACTTCGCGCTCGAAGCGGAGCGCGTGCATGGCAAGCCGGCGCATCAAGCGATTTTCGAAGCGTCGCTGCTGCGCTTCCGGCCGATCCTGATGACCACGCTCGCGGCCATGCTAGGCGCGCTGCCCATGCTGCTCGGCACCGGCACCGGCTCGGAACTGCGCCGGCCGCTCGGCCTCGCGATCATCGGCGGGCTCATGCTCAGCCAGGTGCTGACGCTGTTCACGACGCCGGTGATCTATCTGTTCTTCGACCGCCTCGCGCAGCGCGTGAACAGCCGGCGCCGCGCGGCCAGCGAAGGCGCGGCCGCGCCGTCGGAGAATACGCCGTGAACCTCTCGGCGCTCTTTATCCGGCGCCCGGTGGCGACCGCGCTGCTGGCGGTCGCGATCCTGATATCCGGCGCGCTCGCCTATTTCCGCCTGCCGGTCGCGCCGCTGCCGAACATTGCGTTTCCGGTGATCGCACTGCAGGCGAACATGGCGGGCGCGAGTCCCGAGATCATGGCCGCCACGGTCGCCGAGCCGCTGGAGCGGCGCCTTGCCACCATCGCCGACGTGAACCAGCTCACCTCGATCAGTTACGTGGGCTCGTCGATGATCATTGTCGTGTTCGGTCTGAACCGCGATATCAACGGCGCGGCGCGCGACGTGCAGGCCGCCATTCAGGCCGCGCGCGCCGACCTGCCCACCACGCTGCGCAGCAATCCCACGTACCGCCAGTACAATCCGGCCGGCGCACCGATCATGGTGCTCGCACTGACTTCGGACACGCTCACCAAAGCCCAGCTCTATGACTCCGCCGATTCGGTGATCCAGCAGCAGCTATCGCAGGTGGATGGCGTCGGGCAGATCACGCTCGGTGGCGGCGCATTGCCCTCGGTGCGCGTCGAACTGGAACCCGGCAAGCTGAACAGCTACGGCATCGGCCTGGAAGACGTGCGCGCCGCGATCGGCGCGGCCAACGCGAATAGCGCGAAAGGCCATATCGACCAGGGCGAGCAGCGCTATGTGGTCACGTCGAACGACCAGATCAGCAAGGCCGCGCCCTATCGCGACGTGGTGATCGCGTATCGCGACGGCGCGCCCGTCCTGCTGCGCGACGTCGCTCAGGTGCGCGATTCGAATGAGAACATCCGCAACGCCGGGCTCTACAACGGCAAGTCGGCCGTGCTCGTGATCGTCTATCCGACGCCGGGCAGCAACGTGGTGCAGACGGTCCAGCAGATCCAGTCGCGCCTGCCGATCATCGAAGCCGCGTTGCCGAGCGCGATCCACGTGAACGTCGCGATCGACCGCTCGGAGTCGGTCCGGGCCTCGGTGGCCGACACCGAGCGCACGCTGTTCATCGCCGTGCTGCTGGTAGTGGGCGTGGTCTTCGTGTTCCTGCTGTCGCCGCGCGCCACGCTGATTCCGGCGGTCGCGCTGCCGCTGTCGATCGTCGGCTCGTTCGGACCGATGTATCTGCTCGGCTATAGCATCGACAACCTCTCGCTGATGGCGTTGACGATCGGCACGGGCTTCGTGGTCGACGACGCGGTGGTGGTGCTGGAGAACATCGTGCGTCATCTCGAAGCCGGGCTCGATCCAAAGGAAGCCGCGCTGCGCGGCAGCGCCGAGGTCGGCTTCACGGTGATCTCGATGAGCCTCTCGCTGATCGCGGTGTTTCTGCCGATCCTGTTGATGCCCGGCATTGTCGGGCTGCTGTTTCATGAGTTCGCCGTCACGCTCTCGATTGCGATCCTGCTCTCGCTGCTGATTTCGCTGACCATCACGCCGGTCATGTGCGCCTACCTGCTCAGCCGCGACCGCACGATGCATGTAGAGGCGCGCTGGGCGCGCTGGGCCGAGGCGCAGTTCGAGCGCTTCAAGAACGCCTATGCCCGCTCGCTCGCGGCGGCGCTCGATCATGCGCTCGCGGTCGTCCTGCTGTTGATCGGCCTGCTCGTGCTCAACGTGTTCCTGGTCCGGCTGCTATCCGGGACGTTCTTTCCGGAACAGGACACCGGCATCCTGATCGGCCAGATCATTGCCGATCAGAGCGTGTCGTTCAACGCCATGGAAAAGAAGCTCGCGCAATTGCAGGCGATCGTGAAGCAGGACCCTGCGGTGGCATCGGTGGCGGGCTTCACCGGCGGGCGCGCGCTGAACACGGCCAACGTCTTCATCGAACTCAAGCCGCTCGCGCAACGCCATCTGTCGGCGACGGAAGTGGTCAACCGGCTGCGCCCCAGGCTCAATGCCGTGTCGGGCGCGCGGCTTTTCCTGCAGGCGCAGCAGGATCTGCAGATCGGCGGGCGCCAGGCCGCGGCCGAATATCAGTACACCCTGACCAGCGACGATGCGAACGCGCTCTTCACGTGGGTGCCTAAACTCGTCACCGAACTCGGCAAATATCGCGGGAAACTGGAAGACGTGAACTCGGACCTCCAGCAGAACGGCTTGCAGACCTACGTGAACTTCAGCCGCGCGAGCGCCGCGCGTTACGGCTTCCAGCCGAATCAGATCGACAACGTGTTGTACGACGCCTTCGGCCAGCGCACCGTGTCCACCATCTACAACGCGCTGAACCAGTACTTCGTGGTGATGGAGGTCGCGCCGGCCTACTGGCAGTATCCGCAGGCGCTCAACCAGATCTTCCTCAGCACGGCCGCCGGCAACGCGAACGGCACGCAGCAAACGCAGATGTCCCGCGCCACCGTCAAAGCCATGCAGCAGTCGACGGCCGTCAGCAGCGCGTCAAGCGCCAGTGCCAATACCAACTCGCAGAACGCCGACGCCGAAGCGAACCAGCAGACCAACAGCATCTCTAACAGCAAGGGCGGCAATTCCAGCGGCAGCGCGGACAGCACCGCGGCCGAAACCATGGTCCCGCTCGCCGCCATGATGACCTTCTCGAACAGCCACACCGCCACCCAGGTGAATCACCAGAGCGGCCTCGTGGCCGGCACCATCTCGTTCAATCTGCCGGCTGGCGGATCCTTAAGCGAAGCCGGCCAGCTCATTGCGCAGGCCGAGCGCGACATCGGCATGCCCGCGTCGGTGCACGGCGCGTTCGCGGGCGCCGCGCAGGCCTACGCGCAATCCATGGGCGCCGTCCCGCTGCTGATTCTCGCCGCACTGGTGGTGGTCTACCTCGTGCTCGGCGTACTGTACGAGAATACGGTTCACCCGCTCACGATCCTGTCGACGCTGCCGTCGGCCGGCATCGGCGCAACACTCGCGCTGCTGATCTTCGGCACGCCGTTTTCGGTGATCGCGATGATCGGCATCATCCTTCTGATCGGCATCGTCAAGAAAAACGGCATCATGATGGTCGACGTCGCGATCCAGCTGCAACGCCATGAAGGCATGAATGCGCGCGATGCGATTCACCAGGCCGCCGTGGTGCGGCTGCGCCCGATCATGATGACGACCGCGGCCGCCGTGCTGGGCGCGGTGCCGCTTGCGATCGGCATCGGCCAGGGTGCGTCGTTGCGCCAGCCGCTCGGGGTGACGGTCATGGGTGGCCTGCTCGTGAGCCAGGTGTTCACGTTGTACACGACGCCGGTGATCTACCTGTACCTCGACCGGCTACGCGCGCGACTCGCGAAATGGTCCGCGCGCCTGCCATGGAATCGCCGCGGAGAAGCACCGGATACGAGCGCATGATGAAGACGATCTCCCCCACCAGACTCGCCGGCGCATTGCTGGCGTTATCGACCGTGTTGACAGGCGGCTGCATGGTCGGCCCCGATTACCATCGGCCGCCCGTCGCGACGCCCGCCGCGTGGAAAGAACTGCCCGGCTGGACCGAGGCGCGGCCCGCCGCCGAACGCCCGAAGGGAGACTGGTGGACCGCCTTCAACGACCCGCTCATCAATGAACTCGAACCGCTCGTGTCGGTGTCGAACCAGACCGTGCGCCAGAGCTATGCGAACTACCAGCAGGCGCTGGCCGAGGTGCGGCTCGCGCGCAGCGCCCTGTTCCCCACCATCGGCATTACCGGATCCGCGACCCGCGAACGTTCTTCGACGGGCAATCTGAGCAGCAGTCTGCTGGGCCGAGCGGGCGCGAGCAGCTTCCAGCGCATCAACAACGCCGGCTCGCTCGAAGCCAACGCGAGCTGGGCGCCCGACCTATGGGGCCTCGTGCGCCGCAATATCGAGGAAAGCGCCGCGACCGCGCAGGCAAGCCAGGCAACGCTCGCCAACGCGACACTTTCCGAACAGATCGCGCTCGCCAACGCGGTGATCGATCTGCGCGTAACGGATGTCAATATCGACTTGCTCAAGCACACCGTCGAGGCGTTCGAGCAATCGTTGCGCGTGGTCGCGGAGCAGGACAAGGCCGGCACCGTGCCGCCCTCCGATCTGGTGAGCGCGCAAACGCAACTGGAGTCGGCCCAATCGAGTCTGATTGCGCTGGGTGTCGCGCGCGCTCAATACGTTCATGCGATCGCCGTGCTGGTCGGCAGGAATCCGGAAGAACTGGACGTGCCCACGAACACCACGCTGCCGACGCTGCCGTCCATTCCGGTCAGCGTGCCATCCACGCTCCTGGAGCGCCGGCCCGACATTGCCGCCGCCGAGCGGCAAATGGCGGCACAGAACGCCGCGATCGGGGTGGCCGTCGCCGCCTATTACCCGACGATTTCGCTATCCGCGCTGGATGGTTTCACGCAGTCGCCGTTGAACGGCCTGCTGCATATCGCCAACTATGTCTGGTCGTTGGGCGGCCAGGCGAGCGAGACGCTGTTCGACGGTGGGCAACGCAGCGCGCAGGTCGACGCGGCCAAAGCGTCTTACGACGCGGCGCTGGCCAATTATCGCGGCACGGTGTTGACGGCGTTCCAGGGCGTGGAGAACGACCTCGCCGGCTTGCGTATCCTCGCGCAGCAAGCCGAGGTGCTGGAGCGCGCGGTACGCGACGCGACGCGCGGCACCGAGATCGCGCGCAATGAATACCAGGCTGGCACGGTGGACTTTACAACCGTCGCGACCGCGCAGGCCACGCAGTTGAACCTTCAGCAGACCGCGTTGAACGTGCAGCAAACACGGCTGCTCGACGCGGCGTCGTTGATCGGCGATCTGGGCGGCGGATGGTCCGACAGTGAGCTTGCCGACCCTCGGAAACCGGGACAACAGCAGGTGTCGCACTAGGCCGGTTTTGTTGCCATTCAATGAACCATCGTGACCGGTGTGACTGTGCGCCTCGACAGCGACGCGAGCACGGCCAGCCTGCGAAAGAAGCCCATATGGCTCGCGTCGATCACCATCACGTCGGGCCGGGTCGTGGCCGCGTAATCCGCAACCGCTTTCGTGCGATGGCCGAAGACGCGTTTCCAGCGGTAGGGCACACCGGCTTCTTCGAGAATCGTGCGGGCGTCGATCAACGCTTTCAGCATGACCTGCTTCTCGTGACGCAAGAGGGAGCTACGCGAGTGGAAGGCTGCCGCCCGCCCCTCCCCGACCGGTTCGAGGACTTCCAGCAGCTCGACCTCCGTGACGCCACGCTCGAGGAACATGAACGCGGCGTAGCGCGCAGCCTCGACGGCGCCGCTATGGTCGAGGACGGGAATCAGCATTCGTATCATCGAGAAATCCTGGGGGTCGATCAGTGTGTAACTCGAGCTTAGCCAACGCCGCATTAACGCCGCGTAAAAAGTATCAGCCTTTTTACGCGGCCCGCCGAGATACGGCCAGTCCGCCGTTATGCCTGGATCGCCGCCGGATTGAGTTCGACATGCAGGATCACGAGCCAGCGTTTCGGGCAGTCCGCGGCGATCTGCAGATCCTGCTTGCCGTCGGCGCCGGTCTTCACGAAACCCTTTTCCCGCGCGAAACCGAAAGCACGTCGCGCGTCGGACTGTAGCCACAGCGTCACCAGCCCGCAGGTCAGACAGCTGAAAATCCACATGGAGTCGGACGGCAGCGCGGCGTCGAGTTGCTGGGTGGCGTACGTGAAAAGCGTCGTGAGAACCTGGTTGGTGACGAAAACGATGGCGATGAGCTTGCACAGCCCCCTGAACATCATGGCCTGTCTTGACGGTGTCATGGCTTGTCAGACGCCGAGCACGCGGCGCGCTTCGAGTTCGGCCAATTCCAGCGCTTGCGCGGAACTGGGCATCGGCCGTCCGCAGCCGCGCCCGGTGATCTGCTGGATCTGTTTGTCGTGTCTGATGGTCGTCACGCGCAAGGCGCCTTTGAACATGTGACCCGGAGCGGGAAACACGCAAGCCTCGACGGTCATACCGCCCTTGGTTTGTTTGAATGCCATATTAATCCCTGCTAATTTCGCGGTTTTTCCACGTCGAAAAACCAGTCGCTCACTATACGGAGGACCTCGTAAAGAGCGCGAAACGATTGCAGCAGACCGCATAAAAATCCCGTGAAAGTCAACGCACGCCGACCAGCCGGTATTCCACGCCCGACTCGGTGATGATGTGTTCGGGACGCGCCGGATTGCGTTCTATCTGCGCGTCAATTTGCTGGGTTTGCTCAAAGCCCTCGACACGTGTCGAGGTAGTCCAACGCGAGGCGCTTTTGTAGGGCACGCGCCTGGCGAAGCGTGTCGAGCAGAGCGCGCCGTGTCAGCGGGCCCAGTTCGTCTGGATTGACGTGATTGTGCATGGGCAAGCCACGCTCATAACAGCGCTGCTGATTTTCCAGCCGAAGCTTCTGGATGAAATAAAACGCCTGTATCCACGAATCCACATCGCGCTGATCCAGGCGTTGCGCCTCTCCAGCCCGTCGAAAGCGATCCGCCGTATTGCTCGTGCGAGCGCCAAGGGCGAGGCCGTAGATCCGGGCCGCGTCGACGAACAGCGTCGCGGCATGCAGTTTGAGATCGAGCGTGCCGGCGAATTCGCCCCCCTTCTCGACCACGAAATCACGCACTACGCCGAGCGGCGCCTTGCGCCGCAATGCGTTCTCCGTCATCTGGTAAAGAAAGCGCGGATTGTCCGGCACGATCTCTTCGAGCCAGTCGGCGAGCACCTCGGCCAGATCGAAGGCGCCATAGAGGGGGCGCAAGTCGAAGAAAATGCTCGCGTTAAGGAGCGCCTGCGGGTCGCCCTCGCTGATCCATGTCGCAAAGCGCTCCCGCCATTCGTGCAGGTCGAGACACCACTGCGGATTGCTCGCCATGATCTGCCCGGTGCACAAGGGAAAGCCGCAGGCATCGAGCGCTTCATTGATGCGCAGCGCAAGCGGCAACAGTTGTTTCCGCAGCGCCGTGGCGCCACCGCTGCCAGCGAAAATGATGCCGTTGTCCTGGTCGCTCGACAGCGTCTGTTCCTGACGCCCTTCGCTGCCCAGCGCGATCCAGCACCAGCGCGCTTCCTGCATGGGTGTCCCGGCGCAGGTCAACTCGATTGCGCGGCGCGTGATCTGGTCGTTCAGCGTGGAGAAAAGTCCGGTGAGCGGTGCCGGAGCCGCCTCGCCGACCGCGCAATGCACGAGCCTGCGCACCGTCGCAGCGGCCAGTTGCAAAGATGCGGCATCGTTCGCGTCGGCTATGCTGCGATGAGCGTGTCGCAGGTCGTGCGCGAGCGCGCGTCCCGCGGCGGTTTGCAGGTCGAAAACAGCATCGGGCCTGGAGGTGGCGGAATCATCCATCGAGTGTGCACTCCTCAGTAGCGGATTCGCGCGTAAAGGGTCTGCTGGGCGGCATCGCGGGCGTCCTTGAGCGTGACTATGCCTTTCTCCGCCAGCAAGGGGATCATCCGCAGGAACACCTCGCCGGTGACGATGGCGTCGCCGAGCGCGGTGTGCCGGCCGAGCACCGGCACGCCGAGGCGCGCGGCGATCGCCTCGAGCGAGTGCCCGGGCTGATGAGGGTGGATCACCTGTGACAGGAGCAGCGTATCGAGGACCGGCTGCCTGAACGCCACGCCGGTCGTAGCTTCGAGCATCTGCAGAAATCGCATGTCGAACGCGGCGTTATGCGCGACCAGCACGGTGTCCCCCGCAAAATCGCGGAACTGCGGCAGCACTGTTTCGACCCGCGGCTGTCCCTTGAGCATCGCGTGAGTCAGGCCGTGGATACTGGTCGATTCAGCGCTCAGCGCGCCTACTGGCTCGATCAGCCGGTCGAACGTTTCCTGCTGCAGCAATCGTCCATTGACGATGCGCAAGGCGCCGATCGAGATGATTTCGTCGCCCGCGGCGGGATCGAGCCCAGTGGTCTCGGTGTCGAACACCGTATAGCTGAGTTGCGAGAGCAGGCACTGATCGATCTCGGCGCTCTGTCCCGGCTGATGGAAAAGATCGAAATCGTAGAATTCGGGCCGGCCTGTCGGCGGCGGTGCAATATCGAGCGCACTCCGGGGCTCGGCGGCGTGCAGCATCACGCGGTAGCGCGCCCTGCCCTCGGCCGGCTCGCAACGATATACCGATTCGCCGCCGTGGCGCGCGATCACCGAATTCAGCGTAAGCGCCAGGCCGCCAGCACTGACCGGAAGCGGTGCGTGCTCCCACGCCCTTAACGTGTCGGCGGCCAACGGCGCGCCGCTCCAGACGAGATCCAGATGCGCCAGCCGATCGGCGCGCTGCAAATCGAAGCGCAGTTCGGTCACGCCCGCGTCAGCCGCGAGCCGCCGCGATAGATAGGCGAGCGCCTGCGTCAATGCGTAACTGTCGACCCTGAGCCACAACGTGGCGTCAATGGTGTCGCCGGCCGTAACGCGAAGTGATGCGCTCCCGATGCGCCGCAGCAGTAAAGCGATCAGGTCGGTGCCACGCATGTCTTCGAGTTCCCGACGGCTGTCCGTAGCGTTGCTGCCCTGTTGCACCGCGCGCTCGATCTGAGCGGCGAGGCGCATCGATTCGTCGCCGATGATGGCGGTGAACTGAGTCCGCTTCGCGCCGCTCATGTCCGGAAAGGTCTGGATGGTCTCGACCGCCGCGCGGATATTCGCGAGCGTTGCCCGCGTGTCTTGCGTCAGCGACTGCACCAGTGCGTCGCGCCGGTTATCCGCCTCGACGTGGCGCGTAATGTCTTCCAGCGTGAGCACGAAGCCATTGAGTGCGCGGGCGCTATCGAACACGGGCGCCATGTGCGCGCGCACGATTTGCCCGTCCGCGAGCGTGGCAACGAAGGCGCAAACGGGTGGCGCCATGTCGTCGCGCGGGTCCCGCAACTGGTGCTGGATTTGTTCCAGCGCGTGCAGGACGAGACCGCTCTCGATCACGCCGAAAACCGAGCGCCCAAGCCCGATGGCCGAGACGCCCTGATGGCCGGTTCGCAGCAACTGCCTCGCGCGAGTGTTGAAAAGCAGGATGCGCCCGTCGATATTGCACACCAGTACGCTCAGCGCGAGTTCCGCCATGAGCGCAGCGAGCCGGTTTTTTTCTTCGGCGAGCGCACGGCTCGCGAGTTCGATTTTTTCCTGTACGTCGTTGTGCAGCGTTTGATGTGCGGCGGCAAGCGCGTTCAGCTTCTCGACCAGAACGCGCACGTCGCGCGCGCCTCGCACCGTGATGCGGTGCCCAGGGTTGGCCGCGAGCAGCACGGCGTCTTCAGCCAGTTGCGCGACCGGTGTGATATAGGCGTCGAACAGCGCTTTCAGGCCGAAGCCCAGTGCGAACAGCAGCAGCGTTGAGAGGGCGATCCAGACCGCGGCCCGTTGCAGCAGCATCTCGCGCAACCACGCGCGCTGCGCGTTGGGGATGTCGAGCGCGAGAGACGCAAGAATCGCGGCGCCAATAAGCACCTGCACTGCGAACAGCAGCGCCAATGCAATGCCAAACCGGCGTCTGGCGATCATCGTGACGATCATTCGTCGCTTCGGTCATGTCGCGCGAGCAGCGAGCGCACCTGCTCGACCAGCTGCCTCGTCGAGAACGGCTTGGTGATGTACGCATCGGCCCCGAGCGCGAGGCCCTTGCTCACCTCGAGGTCGCGGCTCTTCGCCGACAACATCACCACCTTCGTTCGATTCCATGCGCTGTTTTCGCGAATCGTCTGACAGACCTCGAAGCCGTTGCGCAACGGCAGCATGACATCGAGCAGCACGAGGTCGGGTTGGAACGCGGCCATCTGCTCAAGGGCTTGCGCTCCGTCCCGCGCAATCGCCACTTCGTAGCCACACTCGGTCATCAGGAATTCCAGCGAGATGACGATGTTCGGTTCGTCGTCGACGATGAGGACTTTATAGGTCATGACGTTGTCTCCGTCGCGCTCGCGAGAGGTAGCGTGAACACGAACACGGCGCCCTCTCCTTCTCCCGGCTCTCCCGGCGCACTTTCCAGCCTCAGCGTACCACCGAAATGGCGGACGATTTCGCGGCTGATCGGCAGTCCGAGGCCGGTGCCCTGCGGCTTGCCGCTGATCGTGTCGCCTCCCTGCCGGAACTTCTCGAAGATGAGTTCCCTATCCTGCGCACGCACGCCGGGACCGTTGTCGCGCACCTCGACGCGTAGCGCTGCACCCACCCGGACGAGCCGCACCGCGACGCGCCCGCCGGCACGGTCGCAGAACTTCGCCGCATTCGACAGCAGATTGAGCATCACCTGCATCAGACGGTCATGATCGCCCAATACCTGCGGCACCGCGGCCGGCAGGTCCAGTTCGAGCTCGATGCGTTGTTCGGCGAACATCTGGCGGGTAGCGTTCGCCGCGTCTTCGATGACCTGCTTCAGGTCGAGCGGCTCGGCATGCCATTGCGCGCTGCCCGATTCCATCTTGGCGAGGTCGAGCACATTGTTGATGAGCCGCGTGAGCCGCTCGCTCTCCTTGATCACGATATCGAGGTATTCGCCGCGCTTCGCGGCCGGCAGATCGGGATGCTCGCGCAGGATTTCCGAGAACGCGCGGATCGACGTGAGCGGTGTGCGCAATTCGTGGGTGACCGTCGAGATGAAATCGTCCTTCATACGGTCGAGCTCGCTGAGCCGCGCGTTGGCTGCCTTGAGTTCCGCCGATGCACTCTCCAGCTCGCGCGACTTCTGCTCGAGCTGGTGGCTGTAGGCGACTACCTGAGAGGTTTCATCCAGTATCGCCATTACTTCGTTCAACCCGAGCGGCTCCTCGTCGACGACCGTCGCTATCATCGCCCGCGCCGACGCCGCGCCGATCGCCCCGGCAAGCTGCCTCTCCGCGAAGCGCACGAGGTCGGCGTCCGCAGTGGGCGAGTTCGTGCCACCACGTTCGTGGTGGAAGCGCGCGTATGCGTCGTCGGCAGAAGCTGAACCGAGGAAGCGCCGCAACAGCTCAAGCACCGCCTCGGTCGAGGCGCTGCCGCGCCAGATGTCCGGGCGGAGCGCGTCGCCGGTGTGCGCATAGGCGTCGACGAACAAGGCAGCCTGGGTCTTTTCCACCACGCTCTGCCCGCTTGCGAGCGACACGCCGACAAAGCCCGCGACGTTCGCCAGCATGCTCCAGAAAAGCGCATGCGAGACTTCGTCCAGCCCCTGCAGACCGAACAGTTGCCTCGGCCTGAGCCACTCGATGCCGAGCGGTCCTTGCGCGAGAAAGCCACGCGGCAACCAGCCGGATTCGGCAAACGAAGGTAGCAAGAGCGTATAGGCCCATAGCAGGAATCCCGCGCTCAAGCCGGTCAGCGCGCCGAGCCGGGTGCCGTTTTTCCAGTAGATCGCCCCGAGCATCGCAGGCGCGAACTGCGCGACCGCCGCAAACGAAATCAAGCCGATCGAGACCAGCGCGTACGCTTCGCCGGCAAGCCGGAAATAGGCATAGCCAAGCATCATCAGCAGCACGATCGCGACGCGCCTGATCGTGAGCAGCAGTCCGGGGAAATTCGCGCGCCGCTCGGATTGCAGTGATTGCAGGCGTAACAGCACGGGCATCACAATGTCATTGCAGACCATCGTGCTGAGCGCGATGGTTTCGACGATCACCATGCCGGTCGCAGCCGACAACCCGCCGATGAACACCAAGAGCGTGAGCGCCAGTTGATGCTCACGCATGGGCAGCGCCAGCACGAACATGTCCGGGTCCACGGCACCGCCGGGAAAATGCATCGTTCCGCCGAACGCGATCGGCAACACAAAGACGTTGATCGCGAGGAGATACAGCGGCAGCACCCAGACAGCCTTCGCGACGTGGTTTTCGTCCATGTTCTCCACTACGGCAATCTGGAACTGGCGGGGCAGCAGCATGATCGACAGCATCGACAACACGATCAGTGACGCCCAACTCCCAAACGCCGCACCGCCTGCGCCTGCCTCGCCGCCATGCAGCGTCAGCAAGGCGTTCAATGCGGGAACCGCCTGCGCCCGCGCAAACAGATCTCCAAAGCCATCGTAGATTCCGAACGTGACGAACGCCCCTACGGCTAGAAACGCGACGAGCTTCACGAGGGACTCGAAGGCGATCGCGGCGACCATGCCTTCGTGGCGTTCGGAAGCATCGAGGTGGCGTGTTCCGAACACAATGGTGAACGTCGCCAGAAGGAGCGCGATATACAGGGTTGGGTCCGACCACCAGGGCCCTGCTTCGGCACGCCCGCTGGCAATGCCGGGGGCATGCGTCAGGACGGCGACGCTGGCGGATACGGCCTTCAGTTGCAGCGCGATGTAAGGCACGAGTCCGACCACCGCCACCAGCGTGACGAGCCCGCCGAGCAGCGCGCTCTTGCCGTAGCGCGAAGCCATGAAATCCGCGATCGACGTGATGTGATTGTTCTTGCTGATGCGGATCATCTTGCGCAACACGGTCCACCACAGCGCCGCCACCAGGGTGGGACCGAGATAAATCGGCATGAAGCCGACGCCGCTTCTGCCCGCTCGACCAACGCTGCCATAGTACGTCCAGGAACTCGCATAGACCGCGAGAGACAGCGCATAGACGTAGGGGCTGTTGATGATGCTCGTGCCCGCATCCGCGCGCCGGTCGCCATAAAACGCGATTGCAAACAGCACACCCAGATAGACGAGCGACGCCAGTGCGATGACCCAGCCGTCCAGCATCTCAGTCCTTCGATGCCGGTTCGGATCCGACGGCCCGCGTGGATGTTTTACGCGAAGCCCCCTGTTCGACGATGACGGCAAGCAAAACGATGAAAAGCGCCCACGCGGCGAACAGATATCCGTACAGGAGCGGAAGGCCCAACCAGGTTCGCGTGTCGTTGAACAAGGCCAGCAAAGGATAGTTGAACACCAGCCAGCCCAGCACGAACAAAGCGATCAGGCGCTGGCCGGCAAGGGTGCGATGCGACATGGGCATCTCCCGCAAAAGGATTTGCGAACCATCTTTCAGCAGCGGCGATATTGCGGGCACCTGAACAATAGCGTCACGACGGCTGCGCGCCATGAACGCCCGGTTGCGTTACGAGAAGCTCCGGATCGTTTCGAGCCTTCTCGTGACGCGTCCGCGCAAGTCAATGGCCGGATGCGCCCGACGCACCGATACCGGTTTCCGAACGGACTTTCTGGGCCGGATACCCCGCGCGGTCGATGCGTGCGCGCTCGCTCCTGTCCAGAATCGAGAACAGCCAGATCCCGACAAAACCCGCGGTCATGGAAAACAGGGCGGGCGACGTATAGGGGAAAATCGCATCCTTGTGACCGAGCACATCCACCCACACCGACTTGGAGACGAGCGTCAGCCCAACCGCCGTAATCAGCCCGAGAAAGCCACCGATGGTGGCGCCGCGTGTCGTGCAATCCTTCCACAACACCGACATGAACAGCACCGGAAACGTTGCCGATGCCGCAATCGCAAAGGCCAGCGAGACCATGAAGGCGATGTTCTGCTTCTCGAAGGCAATGCCAAGGATCACCGCCACGATGCCCAGCGCTACTGTCGTGATCCGCGAAACACGGAGTTCCTTATCGCTGGCCGCCTTGCCCTTCTTGAACACCGTCGCGTAGAGATCGTGCGATACCGCCGAAGCGCCGGATAGCGTCAGCCCGGCGACAACCGCGAGGATCGTTGCAAAGGCCACGGCGGAGATGAAGCCGAGAAACACGTTGCCGCCCACTGCATTCGCAAGATGGATGGCTGCCATGTTGTTGCCGCCCAGCAGCCCGCCGAGCGCATCCTTGTACACCGGATTGGTGCTGACGAGAACGATGGCGCCGAAGCCGATAATGAATGTCAGCAGGTAGAAGTAGGCAATCCATGTGGTTGCCCAGAACACGGACTTGCGCGCCTCCTTGGCGCTCGGCACGGTGAAGAAGCGCATCAGAATATGCGGCAGGCCTGCCGTACCGAACATCAGCGCCATGCCGAAGGAGATCGCCGAGATCGGATCTTTGATAAAGGCGCCCGGACCCATGATTGCGTCCTTCTTCGCATGAATCTCGACCGCTTTGGCGAACAGCGCTTCCGGATTGAAGTGAAACTGCGCCAGCACCATGAACGCCATGAAGCTCGCGCCCGCCAGCAGCAAGCCCGCTTTGATGATCTGAACCCATGTGGTCGCCGTCATGCCACCGAACAGAACATAGACCATCATCAAACTGCCGACGATCACGACCGCGACCCAGTATTCCAGACCGAACAGCAGCTTGATCAACTGGCCTGCGCCGACCATCTGCGCGATCAGGTAAAACGCCACCACAACCAGCGTACCGGATGCCGCGAACACGCGGATTGGCGTCTGTTGGAAACGATATGCGGCAACGTCGGCGAAAGTGAAGCGACCAAGATTACGCAGGCGCTCCGCCATCAGAAAGGTAATGACCGGCCATCCGACCAGAAAGCCGATCGAATAGATCAGTCCGTCGTAGCCATTCAAATAGACCGCCGCCGAAATGCCGAGAAACGACGCAGCGGACATATAGTCACCGGCGATGGCAAGCCCGTTCTGGAAGCCCGTAATCCCGCCACCCGCCGTGTAGAACTCCGCAGCGGATTTTGTCTTGCTCGCGGCCCACTTCGTGATGAACAGCGTGAACACAACAAAAACAGCGAACATCGATATCGCTGTCCAGTTGGTCGGCTGCTTCTGCAACTGGCCGAGGTCACCCCCTGCAGCCCAGACCGTGCCGGCCACGGCACACAGCGTCAATGCGCACAAACCACGTTGGAATTTAGTCATCACAGCACCTCACTGCGAATTTGAGCGGTGAGGTCATCGAATTCCCGGTTGGCGCGCCGAACGTAGATTCCCGTAATGGCCACAGTAAAAACGATCACGAACAGCCCGATCGGGATGCCCCAGGTCATCACGCCGGAGCCAATCCTGGCGGAAAGCAGATTCTTGCCAAATGCAACCAGCAGGATGTAGCCATAGTAGACGACCATCATCATTGCCGTCAGGAGCCAACCGTACGACGAACGCGTTGCCACCAGTTGTCGGTACTTGGGATTTGACTCTATCCTTTGAACAAGATCTTCTTCCATTTTTCGTGTCTCCGGTTTTAGGCGTAAACGAGGTAATTTCCGGCAACCTCGAATGTCGTGCAGGGTTTTTACCGGCGTGGTCTAGCGAATGCAGCATCGATCATCATCCACCTCCGGGTATCCGACAGTCAGATCGCCGAGCGCACCGCATCGCGGCAGCGGATAACTGACCTCAGGCTATTTCACCCAGACGCCAGCCAATTGACGCAGGTCAACGCCTGCGTGTTCACCTGGCTTCATTCCGAAAATGGGTCTGTGGCGCGCACAGTTCGCCTGTCGGCAGCGCTCCAGACATTCATTGTCCAGACATCACGCAACCAGGGCTTCGATGTGGGCTTCTTTGACAGTGTCCGGCCGCGTGAGTATCGGCTGACAAGAATGAGGCGTAGATAGGGAATAACCGGCAGCAAGCCGCTGCCGGTTTCAACTGCGTTCCAACTGTGTTCCTTTAGCGGTCCATCTGCTGGATGCCCGCCAGTCGCCATGCCTGGTCGCCCTGTGTGCTCCTGACGATGTTCCAGATCTCCTGGAACGGCTGGGCGGTCTGTGCGTCGTCTTCCCGCATCTGACCGTAAAAGCGGACGCTGACGAGCGTTTCATTAACGGTGTCTTCCGTGCCCAGCACTTCGGCTTCGAGTTGCGTCACGTCCGTACGGCTCGGCTCGTGACCCCGTGCCTCCAGGTCCTGTTTGAGCCGCATGAACATCTCCGGCGTGGTCAGTTCGAACAGATCGCCTTGCTCATTGCGGTCCCACGCGCCCTGAAGACGCATGAACATAGCCTTCGCCGTTACCAGCAATGCAGCCTGGTCCGCGAGCGCGGGCTCCCGTGCGTTCACGCCACCCGCCGCGCCAGTCGATCCCATCGCGGCTCGTTGCCAGTCGCGCAAGTTCGTGTCAGGCCGCGATTGTCCAACCTGATTCAGAAACGGTGAGTTGTTCGATTGCTGCCGGTTCCCTGAATAAGCCAGATTCGGTCGACGCCGATTGGCGATAAAGCGGAACAGCATCACGCCGGCAAGCACCACCAGGCCGATCAACAAAGCATTCGAGAGCATTTGCGCCAGCCCTTCAGCCAGACCAAACGATGAGAGCAACGCCGCAATGCCCAGGCCGGCGGCGAGACCAGCGAGCGGGCCCATCCAGCGGCCGGCACCGGTGGCCGCTGGTGTCTGCCCTGCCTGCTGCGCGGGTTGCGCCTGCTGACTGCGTTGCCCCTGGCCGGACGGCGACGCCGCCTGCGACTGTCGCCCAATGCTTTGGCTGCCGCCGACGCGCTTCGCCTCGGCGTCGTTCGAGGCCACGGCTCCAAGGGCAAGAAGTCCGGCCAGACCGAGCGCCGCTGTTCCGCGCGTCACCGCGCCGGCAGCACTTCGAAGACGATTGATGATCTGCGTGTACATATGAAGCCTCTTTCGGTAAGTCAGGGAACTGCCCGCATGGCGCGCCACTCGGGCAGCGCAAAAACATTACGAACAGTAATATTATTGACTGGTCAAACTTGCAGCCCGTCGCGCCTGCAATCCACTTTGGGCAGCCTGAAGGCTGTTGCCGTGGATATAGTGCTCGAGCTGCTGGATGGTCTGTTCCTGCTCGACAATCAGGTTCTGGATGAGGTCACCGATCGATACCATGCCGATCACCTGCGCTGCGGCAATGACAGGCAGATAGCGGATCCGGTCCGCCGTCATGAGCGCCATGCATTCATCGGTTGTCTGGTCCGGACTGACGTAGCGCACAGTCGTCGACATGATGTCGCGCACAGGTGTATGCCGCGACGAGCGGTCCATCAGAACGATTTTTCTTGCGTAGTCACGCTCTGTCACGATGCCGGCGATACGACCGTGGTGTGCGACGATCAGCGCGCCCACCTTCCGGTGAGCCATCACCGCTATTGCGTCGTAAACCGAAGCGGATGCCTGAGTCGACCACACTGTCTGTGACGCTTTTGAGCGAAGGAGCTGCGCAACCGATGCCATATGTCACCTCTGTGAGTTGTCGTTAGCCGCCCGCTGGCGCCTAAGTACGAGGCCTCAATGTAACTGAACATGATTGAGCGAAAAATGCGTATTTTTAATGCGAATACTTCGAATAAACCGTAATGTCATGAATTTGGCGGAGGACGCGTGAACTTCAAGCATCTGCATTACTTCTGGGTCGCGGCGCACGCGGGCGGCATCGTCCGCGCCGGGGAGCAGTTGCACATCTCGCCGCAAACGCTCAGCGGGCAGATCAAGCTGCTCGAAGAAGCGCTGGATAAGAAGCTGTTCAGGAAAAACGGGCGAACGATCGAACTGACCGACGCGGGCCGTCTTGCGCTCGACTACGCGGACGAAATATTCTCATTGGGCTCGGAACTCGAGAGCGCCGTGCGGCGCGAGAGCGAATCTGGCGCGCAAACACGGTTTCGCGTCGGCATCGCGGATTCGGTACCCAAGGCGATCGCCTACCGGCTGCTGGAACCGGCGCTGAGCGCCTCCACGTCGCTGCGTATGATCTGTCACGAAGGCAAACTGCACGCGCTGCTTGCCCAACTGGCCGTACACCGTCTCGATCTGATCATCGCGGACGCCCCCATTCCCGCCGACGTCAACATCAAGGCGTTCAATCACCCGCTCGGCCGCTCGACGCTCAGCTGTTTTGGCGCAGAGGCGCTGATTCAAAGCGGCAGCAAGCGCTTTCCGCTGTCGCTCAGTCAGTTGCCGGTGTTGCTGCCGGGCACGGAATCCGCAGTGCGCCGCAAGCTGGATCACTGGCTCGCTTCGCATGCCATTTCGCCGCGCATCGTCGGCGAGTTCGACGACGGAGCGATGACCATGGCGTTCGGTCGTGAAGGCCGCGGCCTGCTTTTCGCACCCACCGTGCTGGAGCGTCAGCTACAGGCGGAGCACAATCTGAAGATGGTCGGGCAGATCAACTCGATCGTCGAAGAATTCTTTGCCATTTCGATCGAGCGCCGAATCAGCCATCCGGCTGTCGCGATGATCATGGACGCGGCGCGCAGCGACTTGTTTATGTAGCGAAACCTGCACGAATAAAGCGCAGGCATCCTGATCAAATAGCGTTCTCGCATATAGCCGCGACGGTCCAATGCTGTCATGCAGTGAAGCGCTGCCGGAGTGCGGAACGTGTGGGCGCACTTATCACCCCATAGCCTGTAGTGTCTTCATGCATATCGTAAAAACACGATATATAATTCGTCACGTAACGATGCAGGCGTTTGCGCACTAACCGGCGCCGCGCCTGCCTGTTGTTGAAGACCATGAAACCCACCCCAATGACGCTCGATATCGACGCGATTCACAAAGCGCTTGCCAACCCGGTTCGCCGGGAGATTCTCGGCTGGCTGCGCGAGCCGTACGCGCATTTCGCCGACCAGGAACTGCCGCTCGATCACGGCGTATGCGCCGGCAAGATCGACGCGGCGTGCGGCCTGTCGCAGTCCACCGTGTCGGCGCACCTCGCGGCTTTGCAGCGCGCGGGGCTCGTCACGTCGAAGCGAGTCGGTCAATGGGTGTTTTTCAAACGCAACGAGCCGGTCATCCAGGCGTTCCTCGAGCACATGAACACGAGGCTCTAGGCGCCGGATCCGCATCGCCGCACTGCTTTCCGCACTTCTTTCATCACGCAGTATTTTTGTCACGCTCGGGCCACATACCCGCCGTCAAAGGTGAACTCATATGCCGACTCTTTTCGATCCGCTGCAAATTGGCGATATCACGCTGTCGAACCGCATCATCATGGCGCCGCTCACGCGCCAACGCGCCGAAGAAATCCGCGTGCCGAACGCGCTGATGGCGAAGTACTACGCCGAGCGCGCAACGGCCGGCCTGATCATCAGCGAAGCGACTTCCGTCACACCGCAAGGCGTGGGCTATGCCGACACGCCGGGCATCTGGTCGCAGGAGCAGGTTGAAGGCTGGAAGCTCGTCACGAGCGCCGTGCATGCCGCCGGCGGCAAGATCTTTCTTCAACTGTGGCACGTGGGCCGCATTTCCGACCCGCTGTTCCTGAACGGCGAACTGCCGGTCGCGCCGAGCGCGATCGCCGCCAAGGGCAACGTGAGCCTGGTGCGTCCGGAGCGTGCCTATGTGACGCCGCGCGCACTGGAACTCGACGAAATCGCCGGCGTAGTCGAAGCATTCCGCAAAGGCGCGGAGAACGCCAAGGCAGCCGGCTTCGACGGCGTCGAAGTGCACGGCGCGAACGGCTATCTGCTTGACCAGTTCCTGCAGGACAGCACCAACAAGCGTACCGACGCTTACGGCGGCCCGGTCGAAAACCGCGCCCGTCTGCTGCTCGAAATCACCGACGCCTGCATCGGCGTGTGGGGTGCGAATCGTGTCGGCGTGCACCTCGCGCCTCGCCGCGACGCGCACACCATGGGCGATTCAGATCCGGCCGGCACCTTCGGTTATGTGGCCCGCGAACTCGGCAAGCGCAAGATCGCGTTCATTGCCGCACGTGAAGCGCTCGGCGACGACCGTCTCGGCCCGCAACTGAAGAAAGCATTCGGCGGCCCCTATATCGCGAACGAAAAGTTCACCAAGGAAACCGCGCAACAGGTGCTCGACGCCGGCGAGGCAGACGCGGTGGCGTGGGGTCAGCTGTTCATTGCGAATCCGGATCTGGTGCGCCGCTTCGCCACGAATGCGCCGCTGAACAAGCCGAATCCGGCGACGTACTACGCACGCGGCGAAACCGGCTACGTGGATTACCCGGCGCTGGAAACCGTGGAGTAAGCGCCAGAAAAACAAGCTGAAAAAGGCGAAGCTATAGGCTGAGTCGGCGGAGGTCGGACGGCTGGTTCAAAGCGTCCAATGTAAGGCAGTATGTTGAAAAAAAGGCGCGGCAGGTGCGACAGGAATGAGCTGTTCCGGTCACATCCGCCGCGCTTTTTTATGCGCGAACATAGCGCGGCCAGACGACTCGTCAGGCAAGATCACGCCGCATGAAAACGCGCTTCGATTCATCGAGTCCTCGCGCAATGTGCGCATCGCGCCGTTCGATCAGCGCTGCGTCGAGTTCGGCTTCTTCGATATCGCGAAACCCGAGCCGGCGATAGTACGGCGCATTCCACGGCACTTCGCGAAACGTCGACAGGATGAGTTGCGGGAGTCGTTGCGCACGCGCGAGTTGCGCGACCTGCTCGATCAGCGCCGCGCCGATACGCTGCCCGGCGTGCGAGGTGAGCACGTCGAGTTCCTGCACGTAGATGCGCGCGGGTTGCGGCTCGAACATCACGAAACCCACGCACGTTGCGTCGGCACCGACGGCGACGATGATCTCCCGTGCAGCTATCTTGCGGGCGACGAGTTCGAGATCCATAGGCGGCGCATCCGCGATCCCCGCCATATCGACGCTGAAAAAGCGCTGCCCCGCTTCGAATTCAATGGTGCGGATCGCGTTCGCGTCGTGCTGCCCGGCGAACCGGAAAGTGATGGCAGGAGCGTGTTGCATGAGACGTTACTCAGGTTGGTGAGGGTGGTCGTTCTGGACAACTTGCCCCGATATTGACATCGCCGCCGGGCAGTGGGCAAGTGAGCGCCGCTTCATGACACCGAACACCCGATCACCCGCCGCGCATCGGCTAACAGCCAAGCAGATCGACTAGCTCAACTTGACGCCAGACAGATACGAAGGTAACCTTCACAGGTAGCCTTCATATCTATCGCAGCATGACCCAGCAAGATCCACTAATCGATTCCGAAGCCGTGCACAGCATGGCGGAAGACTTACGCGTGCTGGCCGGCAAACTGCGCCGCCGCTTGCGCGAAGAGTCGCACGTGGGCGATTTCACCCCTTCGCAGGTGCAGGTTCTCGGCTTGCTGGAGCGCGAAGGTCCGGCAACGGTCACCGCGCTGGCGCGTGCTCATGGCATGCGTCCGCAGTCCATGGGCGAGACGCTGTCGGTGCTTAAAGCAGCCGGGCTGGTCAGCGGCGCGCCTGATCCGAACGACGGCCGGCAAACGGTTCTCTCCCTCACACCCGCGTTCCGCAAGAAGATCAAGGCCAGCCGCGCGGCGCGCGAAGACTGGCTGTTTCGCACCATCCAGACACGCTTCTCGGCGGCCGAGCAACAACAACTCGCTGTCGGCGTCGAGTTGCTCAAACGCCTCATCGACTCGTAACTCCAGGAGCCCTTCATGCCAATCACCACGCTGGATGCAAAGACCGCACTGATCGTCATCGATTTGCAGCGCGGCATCGTCGCACTGCCCACCGCGCACCCCACCGGCGCAGTCGTCGAACGCGCGGCCGCCCTTGCGCAGGCATTTCGCCGCCACGGCCTGCCCGTGGTGCTCGTCAACGTGGCCGGCGGCGCGCCGGGCCGCGCGGATCAGGCGCGCAATACAGGCGACTTCCCCGCGGATTTCGCCGAACTGGTGCCCGAACTGAACGCGCAGCCGTCGGATCATCGGGTCACCAAGCGCACCTGGGGCGCGTTCACGAACACCGATCTCGAAGCGTACCTCCGCGAGCAAGGCGTCACGCAGGTGGTACTCGTGGGCGTGGCGACCAGCATCGGCGTCGAATCCACCGCGCGCTACGCACACGAAATTGGCCTGAACGTCACGCTCGTCGTCGACGCCATGACCGACCTCCATGCGGACGCTCATACCAACAGCATCACGCGCATCTTCCCGCGCGTCGGCGAAACCGGCACGACGCAAGACGTGCTCGATCTGCTCGAACAATCGCACGCATGAACTTGAGTTCGAACCCGCGCCGTAGCGTGAACGCCGCCCGCATCCTTCATCAGGGAACAGCCCGGTGAATGGCACTTTCCGTTCGCTGAGCAATTTCAACTACCGGGTCTGGGCAAGCGGTGCGATCGTCTCCAACGTCGGCACGTGGATGCAACGCACGGCGCAGGATTGGCTCGTCCTCACGGAACTCACGCAGCACAACGCGACCGCCGTGGGTATCGTCATGTCGCTGCAATTCGGGCCGCAAATGCTGCTGTTGCCGCTGACCGGTTATGCCGCCGATCACTTCGACCGCCGCAAGCTGCTGTTCGCGACCCAGGCGGCCATGGGGTCTCTCGCGCTGGGTCTCGGCATCCTGACCGTCACCGGGCTCGTACAACTGTGGCAGGTCTATGTCTTCGCGGGGCTGCTCGGCTGCGTCACCGCGTTCGATTCGCCGGCACGGCAGACCTTCGTGTCGGATCTGGTCGGCGAGCACGATCTGTCGAACGCGGTCGCGCTGAATTCCACCTCGTTCAACGCGGCGCGCATGATCGGCCCTGCCATCGCGGGGCTACTGATTGCTTCCGTGGGCACCGGCTGGGTGTTTCTCATCAACGCGCTGTCTTTCGTCGCGGTACTCGGTTCGCTGCGCATGCTGCGGGTGAGCGAACTGCATCTGAAGCCGCGCGCGGTGCGCTCACGCGGCAGTTTCGTGGAAGGCTTCAAATACGTGTGGAAGCGTCCCGACCTGAAGGCCGCTTTGCTGATGCTGTTCCTGATCGGCACGTTCGGCCTGAATTTCCCGATCTTCATCTCGACGATGTCGGTCACCGCATTTCATGCGGGTGCCGGCGAATACGGCGTATTGAGTTCGACCATGGCGATCGGCTCCGTGACCGGCGCGCTGCTTGCCGCGCGCCGGGCGAAACCGCGCATGGCGCTGCTGCTCGGCGCGGCGGGCGTGTTTGGCGTGGGCTGTACCGTGGCCTCGCTCATGCCGAACTATGTGTTGTTCGGCCTTGTGCTGATCGTGATCGGCGTATCGACGCAAACCTTCACGACCTCTACCAACAGTCTCGTGCAACTCTCCACCGAGCCCGCCATGCGCGGCCGGGTCATCGCGATTCTGCTGGCCATCGCGTTGGGTGGCACGCCGCTCGGCGCGCCGGTGGTCGGTTGGGTCGCCGACCGTTTCGGCCCGCGCTGGGCGCTCGGCGTGGGCGCGGCATCGGGATTCGCGGCGGCGGTGGTCGGCTTGCTCTATCTGGTGAAGTACCGCCAGTTGCGTGTGTATGTCCAGGGCGGGCGGTTGCGCTATAGCGTCGACGATCCGCGCCAGGCGCCCGCGTATGTGAGCCCCGCGGTCGCCGTGCAGAACGCCGTGTTGAGCGAAGTGGAAGAAGATTCGTCTTCGGGCGTTTAACAAGCCGTTGTGAAGGCCTGATGCAAAAAAGCCGCGCCTGACCAGGCGCGGCTTTCTCATTCCGGCAGACTCGCCAGAAGACCTACTTCGCCACCGGCATCGTGAATTCAGCCCCCTTGGCAATGCTGTCCGGCCAGCGTTGCATGATGCTCTTGTAGCGCGTATAGAAGCGCACGCCCTCTTCACCATAGGCGTGATGGTCGCCGAACAGCGAACGCTTCCAGCCGCCGAACGAATGCCATGCCATCGGCACCGGAATCGGCACGTTGATGCCCACCATGCCTACCTGAATCTGCCGGCCGAACGCACGCGCCACACCGCCGTCCGACGTGAAGAGCGACACGCCGTTGCCGAACTCGTGCGCGTTGATCAACTCAACGGCGCTCGCGAAATCGGGTACACGCACCACCGCCAGCACCGGGCCGAAGATCTCTTCCTTGTAGATCTTCATTTCCGTGCCGACGTGGTCGAACAGCGTGCCGCCGATAAAGAAGCCGTCTTCGCTCGCCACCGCGTGCGCGCGGCCGTCGACGATCAGCTTCGCGCCTTCCGCTTCGCCCGAGGCGATATAACCGGCCACCTTGGCCTTATGTTCGGCGGTAACCAGCGGACCCATTTCGGCGTCGAGATTTTCGCCGTTCTTGATGACGAGCGATTTGACGCGCGGCACCAGCTTTTCGATCAGCTTGTCGGCCACGTTGCCGACCGCCACCGCGACCGAGATCGCCATGCAGCGCTCGCCTGCCGACCCATAGGCCGCGCCGATCAGCGCGTCGACCGCCTGGTCGAGATCGGCGTCCGGCATGACCACCAGATGATTCTTCGCACCGCCGAGCGCCTGCACGCGCTTGCCGCGCTTCGACGCTTCCGTGTGAATGTATTCGGCGATCGGCGTGGAGCCCACGAACGACAGCGCCGCCACGTCCGGGTGATCGATCAGCGCATCCACCGCCACCTTGTCGCCGTTGACGACGTTGAACACGCCGTCGGGCAAACCGGCTTCCTTCAGCAATTCGGCAATCCGCAGCGACGCCGACGGATCACGCTCCGAGGGTTTCAGCACGAACGTGTTGCCGCAGGCGAGTGCGACCGGGAACATCCACATCGGCACCATGACAGGGAAATTGAACGGGGTGATGCCGGCGACCACACCGAGGGCCTGACGCAGATTCCAGTTGTCGATGCCGCCGCCGATCTGGTCGGTGAAATCGGTCTTGAGCAGGTTCGGAATGCCGCACGCGAACTCGACCACTTCGATGCCGCGCACCACTTCGCCCTGCGCGTCCGTGAACACCTTGCCGTGTTCGCGTGTAATCAGCATGGCCAGTTCGTCGTGATGCTGGTTGAGCAGTTCCTTGAACTTGAACAGAATGCGCGCGCGCTTGAGCGGCGCGGTCTCGCTCCAGGCGGGAAAAGCGGCCTTGGCGGCCTGGACCGCCGCATCCACTTCCTCGACCGACGCGAGGGCGACCGAGCCGGTCACCTTGCCGGTGGCGGGATTGAACACGTCCTTGAAACGGCCGCTGGCCGGCGCGGCCGGCGCACCGCCGATGTAATGGCCCAACTGCTGCACCGACAGCTTTGCTTGTTCATTCACTGCATTCATGTCTTACCTCGTGTTCGGGATCAACCGCGGCATGCCAGCGCCGGGGCATAGGCAAAAAATCGGGCTACGTCGCACCACCCTGAGCGGGCATCCGCTCGCCGGCAGGCTCCATCGAGACTTGCCAACTGTATCGACGGTGCCGGTCATACTCCCGATACAGCCAAATAAAACCGCGCCTCACTGTATTGTTTTCTGCGTGACAACTGTATTGGAACGTGGATCTCGCTCAGGCTCGAGCGGCGTCACGACCATTCCGGTCAAAACCCGCCCACGCCGCGCGTCACCAGCGCATGCGGCCCACTCGTCAGCTGCTCCCTGAGGAACTCGATGCACACCTGGACCTTCGCCGACGACGACAACCGCTCCGCCGTCACCGCCCATACGTCGGCGGATTGCATGTAGTCGGGCAGTACACGCACCAGTTCGCCTGCACGCAGGCTCTCGGCGACATCCCAGATCGATACCATCACCACGCCGAAGCCATCCCTCGCCCACTGCACCACGATATCGCTGAGGTTGGACGCAACGCTGCCCGTCACCTTCACGCTCTTTTCGCCGTCCGGCCCACTCAGGCGCCACACGCCGAAGCGGTCGTCGCGCCCGCGAAACAGCAGGCAATCGTGCTGCGCCAGCTCGGCCAGTTCGACCGGCGCGCCGCGACGTTCCAGATATTCGGGCGATGCGCAGAGTATTCGCGCACTCTCCACGATCTTGTGCGCAATCAGGTGAGGCTCCTGCACTGCCCCCACCCGAATGTCGATATCGAAGTTCTCGCCGACGAGGTCCGCGCGCCGGTCCAGCAATTCCAGCCAGATCTCGAGGTTCGGATGCCGCTTGCGCAGCATGGCCAGAATCGGCGAAACGTGTTTGCGGCCGAGCCTCAAGCTCGTGCTGATGCGCAGCAAACCACGCAACTCGGTGCGCCGGTCGGCGAACGCGTCGGCCATGCCCTGCACGTCGTCGAGTATTTTCTGCGCCCACTGCAAAGCGGCCTCGCCGTCGCTCGTCATGCTGACGCGGCGCGTGGTGCGCTGAAAGAGCTTCACACCGAGACTCGCTTCCAGCATGGCAAGGCGCTTGCTCACATGGGAGGGCGACAGCCCCATGTCAGTCGATGCCGCCACGAAGCTGCCCCGGCGGGCAATGTTGCAGAACAACTGGAGGTCGCGCAGGAAAGACTCATTGCTGGCTGTGAGCGCATTCTGATTTTCCATTGGGCCGCATTGTGTCGGTACAGAAGCACATTACCCTAGCCTTAACGAGTCGATCGGGCAAGCCGGGGCGGGGTCTGACAAATACTCCGGACAACCAGGCACTGGTTAACCCTATGACCGTGGATTCACTCGCTGCACGGCAGCATTCGGGCACCGCTCGCAGACCGTGCCCCGGTAAATCCTGGCTTGCATAGTTTCACTTTCAGGACGCAAATGAATCAGCCGTAGAAGCTGATCAAACATTTCTGTTCAGGAGACGACATGGAAACGAATACATCGGCGGGAGGCCATGAGCACCGCTCGCAGGCTCGCAAGGCAACCGCCAGCGGCTGGATCGGCTCAGCGCTCGAGTACTATGATTTCTTCATCTACGCGCAGGCAGCGGCGCTGATCTTTCCGCAGTTGTTCTTTCCTTCGGGCAATCCGAAGATCGCGATCGTGGCTTCGCTCGCCACGTATGGGGTCGGTTACGTCGCGCGGCCGATCGGTGCGCTGGTGCTTGGGCATTGGGGCGACACCCACGGCCGCAAGAACGTCCTGCTCGTCTGCATGTTCCTGATGGGCATCTCGACGATGGCGGTCGGCTTCCTGCCCACCTACCATCAGGTGGGGCTGCTCGCCCCCGCCCTGCTGGTGGTGTTTCGTCTGATTCAGGGCTTCGCGGTGGCCGGTGAAATCTCGGGCGCGAGTTCGATGATTCTCGAACACGCACCATTCGGACGGCGCGGCTATTACGCGAGCTTTACGCTGCAAGGCGTGCAGGCGGGCCAGATTCTCGCCGCCGCGGTATTCCTGCCGCTCGCGTATTACATGGAAGAGAGCTCGTTCAATTCTTGGGGCTGGCGTATTCCCTTCCTGTTGAGCGCGGTGGTGCTGATTGCCGGCTACATCATTCGCCGCGAGGTCCACGAAACGCCCGCCTTCGCCAAGGAAGACGAGAGCGGCAACGTGCCCAAATCGCCGATTGTCGAAGCCTTCCGCTACAACTGGGGCGATATGCTGCGCGTGGTCGGCTGCTCGCTGATGAACGTGATCCCGGTCGTTGCCACGATCTTCGGCGCGGCCTACGCGGTGCAGGCTTCGTACGGCATCGGTTTTTCCAAGAGCGTCTATCTGTGGATTCCGGTGATCGGCAACATCGTCGCCGTGCTGGTGATTCCCTATGTGGGCAATCTGTCCGACCGGATCGGCCGGCGCCTGCCGATCATCGTCGGCGCGCTCGGCGCGGGTCTGCTCTCGTTCGGCTACCTCTACGCGATCAGCATCCGCAACGTGCCGCTCGCCATGGTCATGTCGATCCTCATGTGGGGCATCATCTATCAAGGGTATAACGCCACTTTTCCAAGCTTCTATCCGGAACTGTTCCCGACCCGCTCACGGGTCTCCGCCATGGCCATCGGCCAGAACATCGGCACGACGATCACCGCCCTGCTGCCCGCGCTGTTTGCCTATGTCGCGCCGCCCGGATCGCACAACGTGCCGCTCATCATCGGCGCGATCACCTTCGGCATCACCATCATTGCAGCGGTGACCGCATGGAGCGCACGCGAGAACTACCGCGTCAAGCTGAGCGATCTGGGCGAGCCCAATGCGGTACCGATCGACAAAGTCAGCTATGAGCGCATGCGCGCCGAGACCATGGCTGAAGCGAAGAAAGCACTCGCGTAATCGCGCGCTCCCGACCTTCGGAGGAATTCACCCATGAACCGGATCCGGATCGCCGTAGCGGGCGCGGGTTACATCGGCCGCGCGCACATGGCTGTCGCCCAGCAGAGCGGCACATGCACGCTGTCGGCGATCGTCGATCCGTCGTCGGCGGCGCAAGCGCTCGCCTTCCAGGCCGGCGTTCCGCTTTACCGGACGCTCGAGGAACTGCTCGAACGGGATCGTCCGGACGGCGTGATTCTGGCCACACCGAACCAGTTGCACGTAGAGCACGCGTTGACCTGCCTCGCGGCCGGCGTGCCGACGCTCCTCGAAAAGCCGATAGCGCCCACGGTCGACGCCGCCGAGGCGCTGGTCCGCGAGGTCGAGCGCTGCGGCGTGCCGTTGCTGATCGGGCATCATCGCGCGCACAGTCCGATCATGGCCCGCGCAAGGCAACTGATCGACGAAGGCCGGCTCGGCAAACTGGTCGCGGTGATGGGCAGCGCGGTCTTTTTCAAGCCAGACCAGTACTTCTCCGACGCTCCATGGCGGCGCCAGCCGGGCGGTGGCCCGATTCTGCTCAACATGATCCACGAGGTGCACAACCTGCGCATGCTATGCGGCGATATCGTCGCCGTGCAGGCGTTTTCCTCGCACGCGACGCGCGGCTTTCCAGTCGAAGACACGGTGGCGATCAACCTGCGCTTCGCGAGCGGCGCGCTCGGCAGCTTCATGCTGTCGGACACGGCGGCAAGCGCTCGCAGTTGGGAACAGACCTCGCAGGAAAACAAGGCTTACCCTTCGTATCCGGATGAAGACTGCTATGTGATCGCGGGCACTTTCGGCTCGCTCGCCGTGCCCACCATGCGGCTGAAGACCTATCGGGAAGCCGCGGATCGTTCGTGGTGGAAACCCTTCGAAACCGGCGTCGCCGACACGACCCGCGACGATCCGCTCAAGCTTCAACTCGACCATTTCGTGCGTGTCATTCGAAGAGAAGCAGTTCCGCTCGTGAGCGCCAGCGACGGCCTGCAGAACCTGCGCATTACCGAGGCGATCGCCGCAGCGGCCGACACGGGCCTCGCGATCGAGACGACGCCCGCAGTCGCCGCGGCCCATTGACGTCGCGCCGCCCACACCACTAATTCCGTCACGCGAGGGAAGCTCCATGAAAACGTTCGTGATGCTCCACGGCATCAATCACAACATGTTCGGCAAGCGTGACCCCGTGCAATACGGCACGGTGACGCTCGCCGAGATCGATAGCAGCTTGCAGGCATTGGGTAAGGAACTGGGCGTCCAGGTCGAGAGCTTTCAGACCAACAGCGAGGCGGCCATGTGCGAGCGCATCCATCAGGCCTTCACGGACAACGCCGACGGCGTCATGATCAACGCCGGCGCATGGACGCATTACAGCTACGGCATTCGTGATGCGCTGGCGATCTTGACGGTGCCGGTGGTGGAGGTCCACATGTCGAACATCCACGCGCGCGAAGCGTTCAGGCATCAATCCGTCTTTGCGGAAATCGTCAAAGGACAGATTTGCGGCTTTGGGGTCGACAGTTACCTGCTGGGTTTGCGCGCGGCCGTTTCGGCGGCCGCCTAGGCGGCGGGCGGCGAGCCCGCCTCGCCGCGTTCGGTGCCGGTCACCGCGCGCGGCGAATGCTCAGCGCCATGCGTCGGTCAATTCGTTGGCGAGCACCATCTTCTCGCGGATCACTTCCACGAAGGCGGCATTAGCCCCGGCATGCGCCTTGAGGAATTTGAGCGCAGCGGAATGCACCGTGCGCATGGCTCGTCCATCGATTCCGTTCATGCGTGCGACGCTGCGACGCGTCTCTTCAACCAGGTCGCGTGCGCTGCCGAAGTCGGGCGACAAACCGCTTTGCGTTTCGAACGCCGCGCTCAATTCCCGCGCGTAGTCGCGCGAGGCCCCAAGCCGGTCGATGTCGACCAGCAGATCGACCCCGTCCGCCATGCGCAACGCACAAAGAATCCACAACGCGACGAATGCCCGATACGCGTTATTGCCTTCCGCCGTGCGCGCATAGTGCTCGCACGCCGCTGCATAAGCGTCTTCCGAAGTGGGCGCGGCAGGCGGCAAACTCACGCCGCAGATTTCGATAGCCTGCCTGACCAGCGGATCCGTCTGATTCAGCCCCAGCACACGAAACGGCGCAGCCACGAAGAACGGATTGCTCCATTGCCGGCTGAGCAACCATCCCGATGCGAACTGCGACGCCGGATTGCGCAACACGCCCACGTGCATGGCCCGCGGAAAAGCCTGCTTCAGCCAGGGCAGACGGCCTGACGAACGGCAAAACTTGAAAACCGGTACGCGGCCCTGTTCGGTGGTGCGCTCGCACAGATTGCGCAAATAGGCTTGCAGTGGGGCAAACGCCGCGTCCGGCTCGCTTGCGAAGCGATCGAGACTGAAGCCCCTCCGGTATCCGGCCACACCGCGAGTACTCTCCTGCAAAAACGGTCGGTATTCTTCAAAGTACGGCGCGGCAAGCGGCGGGTGCCCGGAAGTCAGCGTGGGACGCGACGCGGAAACGTCGGCGAGGCTCAGGTCCGCGAGCACATTGCTGAGCGGTTCATAGAAGGCAGTCACGGTCTCGAGTTCGCGCAGACGCGACCAGACCCACGTTCCCGCACTACGCCAGCCCGTGTGCAGAAACACCGCCTGTTTCAAGGCGCTGTTCTGCGCAGCATCGTTTGACAGGCCGTTCGACGGCCCATTGGACAACGGCATTTGGACTTCTCTTCAAATGAAAGTAACCGGAAATCGGCGCAAACGCGCACTTTAGCCGCTCGTGCCGCCTACCGGGTGACAGAAGCGTCACTTTACCTTGCAAACCAGGCTGCCTTCTTCGGCGCATGCGCAAGTCCAACTGGAAGCGCGCATTCAAACACTTTAAGCTGCCAGATTTGCGAACTCAAACGTTGCTGCCATGAACGACTCGGCCGATATCCGCTTCCTGTTGACACTGCGCGAAAACGGCAGCCTGATCGCCGCGGCGCGAAAGCTGGGGTTGTCGCCCTCAGCGGTCACCCAGCGCCTTCAGCAACTCGAAAAGAAACTGGGCGCGCAACTGGTGAACCGCTCCGCGCGTCGCCTGCAATTCACGGAAGAAGGCACGTTGCTATGCGAACGCGGCGCCGAGCTCGTCCAGCAATTCGACGCGCTGTTCGAGGATTTGCAGATGCGCCGCGGTGGGCTCGTCGGCACGCTGAGAATCAACGCGCCGCTGGGGTTCGGACGGCGGCACCTCGCACCCGCGATTGCCGAGTTTCAACAGCAACATCCGGATGTCGACATCGCGCTCACGCTCTCCGACCGCCCGTTGACCGAGACAACCGACCGTTTCGATATCGTCGTGCATATCGGCGAGTTGCCGGTGTCGAACCTGGTCGGCTACACGATTGCGCCGAATGCGCGTTTCGTCTGCGCCGCGCCGGCATTGATCAAGCGAATGGGCACGCCGGACTCTCCAGAAGAATTGAGCAAACTGCCCTGCATCGTGCTGCGCGAGAATAACGAAGACGTCTCGCTGTGGCAGTTCAGCAAAGGCCGCACGCGTCGCAGCGTGCGCGTATCCGCCCACCTGAGTTGCAACGACGGCGACGTGATCCGCCAATGGGCATGCGAAGGCCGCGGCGTGATCCTGCGTTCCGAATGGGACGTGGCCGACGACCTTGCCAAGGGCAGGCTCATCCGTTTGCTGCCGGAATGGAAAGCGCCCGCTGCCGACGTCATCGCGCTCACGCACCAGCGAACGGGGCTGCCGGCGCGCACCCGCCATTTCATGCAGTATTTGCAGAGCAGGTTCAGGCCGCAGCCGCCCTGGCGGCGATGACTGCCGCGCTCCGGTCGCGCGAAGTCACGAATGAAGCATTCAGTCTGACTGAATCTATGAGTTAGCCCATTTGAACGTCGCCACGCGGATCAAACTCTATAATCAGCTCACCGTTTCTTGCCGGTTAGATCATGACTCTCGCTTCCGCGCCCGCCACCTATCCCAAAGCGGTCCTGTTCGACCTCCTGACCGCCCTGCTCGACTCCTGGACCTCATGGAATCGCGCCGCCGGTTCCGAACACGCGGGCCGCGCATGGCGCGCCGCGTATCTGCGCCTGACCTACGGCTGTGGCCGCTACATTGCGTATGAACAACTGGTGCGCGAAGCCGCCGCGCAAGTCGGCCTGCCCGAATCCGCCGCGCTCGCGCTCGAGGCGGACTGGCTGACGCTTACGCCGTGGAGCGGCGCCCTCGACGCGTTGCAAACGCTTGAGCCGCACTGCAAGCTGGCCATCGTCACCAACTGTTCCGCGCGCCTCGGCACGCAAGCCGCCAACCTGTTGCCGGTTCGCTGGGACGCCATCGTCACCGCCGAAGAAGCCGGCATGTATAAACCCGACCCGCTGCCCTACCGCCTCGCGCTCAAAAAACTGGGCGTAGCGGCGCACGAAGCCGCATTCGTAGCCGGCTCAAGCTACGACATGTTCGGCACGGCCGCCGTCGGCTTGCGCACCTACTGGCACAACCGCGTCGGCCTGCCGCTCGTCAGCGGTGCGCAGCCGCCCGAGATCGAAGCGCCGACGCTCGACTCGCTCGTCCCGTGGCTCGCGCGCTTCGGCGCGAACCAGCATGACCTTGCATGACTCCATTTTCCCGGTGAAAGCATGAAACTCGACCAGATCGAAACCCCAGCCGCGTTGATCGACATTGCGCGGATGCAAAAGAACATCGCGCGGATGCAGGGGCATATGAACACGCTCGGCGTTGCGTTTCGTCCGCACGTGAAGACCACCAAATGCATCGACGTGGTCCGTGCACAGATCGCAGCGGGCGCGCGCGGCATCACCGTTTCAACCTTGAAGGAGGCGGAGGCCTTCTTTGCCGCGGGTGTCAGCGACATTCTTTACGCCGTCAGCATGGCGCCTTCCAAGTTGCCGCGAGCGCTCGCGCTGCGCCGCCAGGGGTGCGATCTGAAGCTCGTGGTGGACAATCCGACTGCGGCTGCCGCCATTGCCGCCTTCGGCGACCAGCACGGCGAAACCTTCGAGGTCTGGATCGAAGTGGACACGGACGGGCACCGCTCAGGCATCACGCCGGAACAGGACAGCTTGCTTGAGGTTGGCCGCATTCTCCATGAGAACGGCGTCAAGGTAGGCGGCGTGATGACCCATGCCGGCTCCAGCTACGAACTCGACACGCCCGAGGCGCTAGCGGCACTGGCGGAACAGGAGCGCGCGGGCTGCGTGCGCGCCGCGCAACGGCTGCGCGAGGCCGGCATTGCATGCCCGGCGGTCAGTGTCGGCTCGACGCCGACCGCGCTTGCCGCCGAAAAACTGGAAGGCGTCACGGAAGTGCGCGCCGGCGTGTACGTGCTGTTCGATCTGGTCATGCACAACGTCGGCGTGTGCGCGCTCGACGACATCGCGCTCAGCGTGCTCGCCACCGTGATCGGTCATCAGGAGGACAAGGGCTGGGCCATTCTCGACGCGGGCTGGATGGCGATGAGCCGCGATCGCGGCACGTCGAAGCAATCGCACGATTTCGGTTACGGCCAGCCGTGTCTCTTGAACGGCACGCCGCTGCCCGGCTATCTGATCAGCGGCGCCAATCAGGAACACGGCATTCTTTCCCCGACTGGAGAGACCCCTCACGCCGCAGGCGACATCACGCAACGCTTTCCGATCGGCATGAAACTGCGCATCCTGCCGAATCACGCGTGTGCGACCGGCGCGCAGTATCCCGAGTACCACGCGGTTACACCGGACGGCGACAGCGTGGAATGGAGACGCTTTCAGGGCTGGTAAAACCCGCACGCGGCTCGCCCGCCGAGCCGCCGAGCCGCTGAACCGCTACTTCACTCGTCCTCTTCCTCCAGACCGGCCAGCAGATCGTCCACGGCGCGATACACGCGCTCGACGATCTCCGCTCCCACCTTGCGCTCCAGCTCGCGGTAATGCGCCTCGAGATCCCTGGAAATCACGCGCACCAGTTCCCGGCTCGTATCCGTCAGCGAGACCAGCACGCGCCGCTGATCCTCCGCGAAGCGCTCCTTGGTCACCAGTTCCATGCTCTCCATGCGCGCGAGCACGCCGGCCATGCTCGGGCTCGAAATCGTGCAGATATCGGAGATGTGGCGCGGTTCCATCGGACCGTGTTCATTCAGCGCGCGAATCACGCGCCACTGCTGTTCGGTCAATCCATGCGCAGTAATCAATGGGCGAAAACGCTCCATCATTTTTTCTCTGGCGCGCAGCAGCAACATTGGCAGGTTGCGGTGCAGAACTCGGGTCGAGGCGGAAGCGGACATAGTGAAAGAGGATAAAGAACAGCCGTCGAAACTTAAGGGAAAACCCGCGATCAGCCGACAGGCTATTGACCGTGGATCATATCAAGCGCAATACTACTAACATGTTAGTGTTTTTGCCAAGAGACAGGTCGAATATGTTTGCACTTGCCGATCACCTGCTGCATCCCGAAGGCGAGGCGCTGCCCCGCGATGTGAATGCCAGCGCCGCGGCCGCGCTGCTCGCACGCGGCATGGCGTGCCGCGCGCCGGTTGGCGGCGCTGTCTACGCAACCTTGCTCAACGACCGTGCCGCGCTCGCGGCGTTGGGCGATGCGATGCACGCCGCCCCCTATAAAGCGCCGCCCAAAGCGCCGGTGCTCTATCTGAAGCCGCGCAACACGCTTGCCGGGCATCGCGCGCGTGTCGTCGTGCCGGACAATGCGTTGGGCGTGGAAGTCGGCGCGTCGCTCGGCATCGTGATCGGCCGCACTGCAACACGCGTTAGTGCGGAACAGGCATGGCACTACATTGCCGGCTACACACTGGTCGCCGATCTCAGCGTGCCGCATACGAGCGTGTACCGGCCGTCGGTGCGATTCCGGGCACGCGACGGCTTCTGCGTCGTCGGACCTGCTGTGGTTGCAGCGCGTCATATGCCGGCGCCCGACGCGTTGCCGATCAACGTTTCGCTTAACCATGGCGCGAGTTTCAGTGCGAACACTGCGTCGTCGGTGCGCAACGTCGCGCAGTTGCTCGCGGACGTGACCGACTTCATGACACTCAGCGCGGGCGACGTCATCACGCTCGGCGTGCCGCACGGTTCGCCGGTCGCGCATATCGGCGACACGGCCACCATGTCGATCGGTGCAATGCCGCCGCTCACGGTGTCGTTCGTCGCCGCCGAAGCACAACGGGGAGAACAGCCATGATGCGCGGCCGCGTTGCGTATGCAGGCGCGATTCACGAAGCTTATCCTGATGCCCATGGCGTGCGTCTCGCCGATGGCCGCGTGCGTCGCGAAGACGAAGTGGTCTGGCTTGCGCCGATCGAAGTCGGCACGATCTTCGCGCTCGGTTTGAACTACGCCGAGCATGCAAAGGAATTGCAGTTCAGCAAACAGGAAGAGCCGCTCGTGTTTCTCAAGGGACCGGGCACGGTGCTCGGTCATCGCGGCACGACGCGCCGCCCCGCAGACGTCACCTTCATGCACTACGAGTGCGAACTCGCTGTCGTCATCGGGCAAACCGCCCGCAATGTCACGCGCGAGCACGCCATGCAGCATGTGGCCGGCTACATGATCGCCAACGACTACGCAATTCGCGACTACCTGGAAAACTACTACCGCCCCAACCTGCGCGTGAAAAATCGCGACGGCGGCACGGTGCTGGGCCCCTGGTTCGTCGACGCCGCGGATGTCGAAGACGTCACGCAACTGGAGTTGCGCACGTTCGTGAACGGTACGCGCCAGCAACACGGCAACACGCGCGATCTCGTCACCGATATTCCGGCGCTGATCGAATACCTGAGCAGCTTCATGACCCTCGCGCCCGGCGACGTGATCCTGACCGGCACGCCGGAAGGCATTGTCAACGTCAATGCGGGCGACGAAGTGGTCTGCGAAATCGACGGCCTTGGCCGTCTCGTCAATACGATCGCATCCGACGCGGACTTCAACCGCGCCTGATCGACAGCTTTACAGGGGACAAGCCAATGCGAATCGAACACCTGATCGACGGTAAAGCCAGCGCCGCAAAAGACTACTTCGAGACCGTCAACCCGGCCACGCAAGACGTGCTCGCAGAGGTGGCCCGGGGCGGTGCGGAAGAAATCGACGCCGCCGTGCGCGCCGCGAAAAACGCGTTTCCCGCATGGGCCGGCAAGCCCGCCGCGGAACGCGCGAAACTGGTCCGCAAGCTCGGAGAACTGATCGCGAAGCATGTGCCGGAGATCTCGGAAACGGAAACCAAAGACACCGGCCAGACCATCTCGCAGACGCGCAAGCAACTCGTGCCACGCGCCGCAGACAACTTCAGCTACTTCGCCGAGATGTGCACGCGCGTGGACGGCCATACGTATCCGACCGATACGCATCTGAACTACACGCTGTTTCATCCGGTCGGCGTCTGCGCGCTGATCTCGCCGTGGAACGTGCCGTTCATGACCGCGACATGGAAAGTCGCGCCCTGCCTCGCGTTCGGCAATACGGCGGTGTTGAAGATGAGCGAACTGTCGCCGCTCACGGCCTCGATGCTCGGCAACCTCGCACTCGAAGCCGGCATTCCAGCCGGCGTGCTGAACGTGGTGCACGGCTTCGGCAAGGAAACCGGCGAGCCGCTCGTGGCGCATCCGGACGTGCATGCCGTGTCGTTCACCGGATCGACGGCAACCGGCAACCGCATCGTGCAAACCGCGGGGCTGAAGAAGTTCTCCATGGAACTCGGCGGCAAGTCGCCGTTCGTGATTTTCGACGACGCCGATTTCGAGCGCGCGCTGGACGCCGCCGTGTTCATGATCTTCTCGAACAACGGCGAACGCTGCACGGCGGGTTCGCGCATTCTCGTGCAGCGCTCCATCTATGCACGTTTTGCCGAGCGTTTCATCGAGCGCGCGAAGCGTTTGACCGTGGGCGATCCGCTATCCGACAGCACCATTGTCGGCCCCATGATCAGCCAGGGCCATCTGGCGAAGGTGCGCAGCTATATCGAACTGGGTCCGAAAGAAGGCGCGACGCTCGCCTGCGGCGGCCTTGCTATGCCCGAGTTGCCCGACGCCATGCGCAAAGGCAATTTCGTCCAACCCACCGTGTTCGTCGATGTCGACAATCGCATGCGCATCGCGCAGGAAGAAATCTTCGGCCCGGTCGCCTGCCTGATTCCGTTCGACGACGAAGCCGACGCGATCAAGCTCGCCAACGACATCTCCTACGGCCTGTCGAGCTACATCTGGACCGAGAACACGGGCCGCGCGCTGCGCGTCGCAGCCGCTGTCGAAGCCGGCATGTGCTTCGTCAATAGCCAGAACGTGCGCGATCTGCGCCAGCCGTTCGGCGGCACCAAGGCATCCGGCGTGGGTCGCGAAGGCGGCACCTGGAGCTACGAAGTGTTCCTCGAACCGAAGAACGTCTGCGTATCGCTCGGCTCGCATCACATTCCGCGCTGGGGGGTTTGATGGGCAAGCTCGCATTGGCAGCAAAAGTGACGCACGTCCCGTCGTTATATCTGTCCGAACTCGACGGTCCCCATAAGGGCTGCCGGCAGCCGGCGATCGACGGCCATCATGAAATCGGCCGGCGTTGCCGCGAACTGGGTGTGGATACCTTCGTCGTGTTCGACGTGCATTGGCTGGTGAACAGCGAATACCACATCAATTGCGCGCCGAAGTTCGAAGGCGTGTACACGAGCAATGAACTGCCGCATTTCATCAAGAACATGCCGTACGCGTGTCCGGGCAACGTCGAACTCGGCAATCTGATCGCGGAAGTCGCCAACGAAATGGGCGTGAAGAGCCGCGCGCATAGCGAAACCACACTCGGACTCGAATATGGCACGCTGGTGCCGATGCGCTACATGAATGCGGATCAGCATTTCAAGGCCGTATCGGTAGCGGGCTGGTGCGTGTGGCACGACCTCGCCACGAGCGCGCGTTTCGGCCTCGCGGTGCGCAAGGCGATCGAGGAGCGTTACGACGGCACCGTCGCGATTCTGGCAAGCGGGTCGCTCAGCCACCACTTCGCCAACAACGGTACGGCCGAGCAGTTCATGCACAAGGTGTGGAATCCGTTTCTCGAACTGATGGACCGCAAGGTGGTCGAGTTGTGGGAAGCCGGCGACTGGAAGACCTTCTGCGAGATGTTGCCGCTCTACAACGAGAAATGCTGGGGCGAAGGCGGCATGCACGACACCGCCATGCTGCTCGGCGCGCTCGGCTGGGATCGCTACGACGGCAAAGTGGAAGTCGTCACGCCGTACTTCGGCAGTTCGGGCACTGGCCAGATCAACGCGATCTTCCCGGTTACGCCGCTACCCGCCTGAGTTGCAAAGAAGGAGCCCGCCATGCCGCATCTCACACTCGAATACAGCGCCAATCTCGCCGATCACGCAAGCATCGGCCAACTGTGCAACGCGCTCGCGCATAGCCTCGACACGCAGCGCGAGAACGAACAGCGGGTCTATCCGCTCGGCGGCATCCGCGTGCGCGCCTTGCGCTGCGAGCAGTACTGCATCGCCGACGGGCGCGCCGACGCGGCCTTCCTGCATGCGAACCTGAAGATCGGCGCGGGCCGCTCCGAAGCCGTGAAAAAGGCCACCGGCGACGCTTTGTTCGCGCTCATCAAACAGCACTTCGCCGCTGAATTCGAACAGCACGGCCTCGCGTTGTCGCTGGAGATCAATGAGTTCAGCGAAGCCGGTACGTGGAAACACAACAACCTGCACGCACGCCTGAAGGCTGAATAGCGGCTCATCGAGACTCCACCATGCTAGACGAACAGACTATCCGCGACCTCGCGGCGCAACTCGACCATGCCGAGAAAACGCGTACCCAACTGCGTCACTTCTCCGCCGCTTATCCGCAGATGACGGTACAGGATGGCTACGCGATCCAGCGCGAGTGGGTGAAACTCAAACTCGCCGAAGGCCACGTGATCAAAGGCCGCAAAATCGGCCTCACTTCACGCGCCATGCAGCGCTCCTCGCAGATCGACGAACCGGACTACGCGCCGTTGCTCGACAGCATGTTCATCGAGAATGGCCAGGATATTCGCGCGGACCGCTTCATCGCGCCGCGCGTGGAAGTGGAACTGGCGTTCGTCTTGAGCAAGCCGTTGAAGGGCCCTGGTGTGACGCTGTTCGATGTGCTGGACGCGACCGCTTACGTGACGCCGGCCGTGGAGATCATCGACGCGCGCATCGAACAGTTCGACCGCGACACCAAAGCGCCGCGCAAGGTCTACGACACGATCTCGGACTTCGCGGCGAATGCGGGCATCGTGTTGGGCGGCCGCCCCGTGCGTCCAATGGATGTCGATCTGCGTTGGGTCGGCGCGTTGCTTTACAGGAACGGCGCGGTGGAAGAAAGCGGATTGGCGGCCGCGGTTTTGAATCATCCGGCCACCGGCGTGGCGTGGCTCGCCAACAAAATCGCCCCATACGACGAAATGCTCAACGCGAACGACGTGATCCTGAGCGGTTCGTTCACCAGCCCGATCGCCGCGCGCGCGGGCGACACGTTTCACGTCGACTACGGCCCGTTGGGCGGAATCGGCCTGAACTTCATTTGAGTCCATTTCAGTTCGTTTGAGTTGATAGCGACATGCCCACACCGCAAAACCCTTTCAAGCGCGCCCTCGCCGAAGGCAAACCGCAATTCGGCCTGTGGGCCGCGCTCGCCGACGCCTACGTCACCGAGCTGCTGGCCACCGCCGGTTTCGACTGGCTGCTGATCGACAACGAGCATGCGCCGAACGACGTGCGCAGCACGCTGGCCCAATTGCAGGCGGTGGCCGCGTATGCCTCGCATCCGGTGGTGCGTCCGGTGCGCAGCGACACAGCGTTTATCAAGCAGTTGCTCGACATCGGCGCCCAAACGCTCCTGCTGCCGATGATCGACACGGCCGAGCAGGCCACCGAAGCAGTCGCGGCCACCCGCTATCCACCGCAAGGCATTCGCGGCGTGGGCAGTGCGTTGGCGCGCGCATCGCGCTGGAACCGGATACCGGATTACCTGAACACTGCGGCAGACGAATTGTGCGTGCTGGTGCAGGTGGAAACCGTGCGGGGCATGGAGAATTTGCCGGCGATTGCGGCCGTGGATGGTATCGACGGCGTGTTCTTTGGTCCGGCGGACCTGAGCGCGTCGATGGGGCTGCTGGGCCAGCCCGGCGATGCCAGCGTGCGCGAAGCCATTTGCCACGGCATCCATATCGCGCGAAACGCGGGCAAGGCGGCAGGCGTGCTCGCCCCCGATCCGGCGATTGCCGCCGATTATCTCGCCGCAGGCGCCACCTTCGTCGCCGTTGGCACCGACACGGGTTTGCTGAGCCGCGCCGCGGCGGATCTGGCGGCGTCGTATAAAAAGACGACGGCGACGCCGGCATCGCCAAAGGGCGGGTATTGAGCGAGTCCGCGGGTCGCAAACGCGCTGGCCCGCGGCGGGAGAATACGCGCTACTCCCTCGCAGGCCACGGCAACCCCAGCGCCGACCAATCCAGCTCCACGCCGATCACGGAGCGCCCAGCAGCGAACTGCAACGCCAGCGTCACCGCGATACACGGCCTGCCGCTCGCGAGCGAAAGATAAGGATTACTGGCAACCGCGACGCCCGGCAACAGCACCGCATTGCGGAAATACGGACGATGGTCCCAGCGCGCATCGCGCGGATTCGCCACGGGGTGCAGCGAGGCGCCGTCACTGCGCGAGGCCGGCCCCGGCACTTCCAGACCGACCTGCCTGCCCGAGTCGTCGAGAATGAAACAGCTGATGCACCGCTCGAACCTGGCCAGCGAGGCGAACGCCTCTTCCATGGCCACGCCGGCCAGCAACGCATCGGCGGCGACGCGCAAGGCGGCCCGGTAAGGCTCCACTTCGGATTCGAACAACGCATGCCGATGCGCGCGGCCATGCGCGATGACATCGAAAGCATCGTCGATGCGCCGATGCACCGACTCCGGCCGCGCAATTTCCGCAGCCGGCCGGCCCAGCAGATAACCCTGCGCGAAATCCACATTCGATTCCACGGCGAGAATCAGTTCCTCGGTGGTCTCCACGCCTTCGACAACCACCAGCATGCCCGCCTGATGCAGCAGCGAAACGAGCTTCGGCAGAATCGGCTGCTCGGTGCCGTGGCTCGTCGCGCGAATCAGTTCGCCGTCGAGCTTGACCAGGTCAGGGCGGATTCTGAACAACCGGTCGAGATTCGACTGACCCGCGCCAAAATCGTCGACGGCGATCAGAAAGCCGTATTCGCGGTACAACGCCGCCGCCCGCGACATGTCGTCGACGCTGCCGCCGTGCGATTCGAGAATCTCCAGAATCACCCGTTCAGGTTCGAGCCCCACGCCCCGCACGATCTTCGCCAGTTGATCCGCATAACCTTCGGCAATGAACGTGGCCGGCAGAATGTTGAGGAAGAGCCACGCGTCGTCCGGCAGCGATCCGCGCGCGTTGGCCAGATGCACGGCGTGACTCGCACGGTCGAGCGCGCCTTCGTCGCTGGAAGGCCTCGGCGCGAACAGCACCGCGGGCGGCACCAGCGTGCCGTCGCCCTGCTCGCCGCGCAGCAAGGCCTCGAAGCCCACCTGCTTCTGATGCGACAGGCTGTAGAGCGGCTGGAAATGCGAGGTGAGGTAGTAATCCTCCCATCGGTGCCGCCGGACCGCCGCCCCACCCTCGCCCACTGCGTCCTCGCCAAGCCGGTGCAGCGCGCGCTCGGCGCACACGCGGTTTCTGCCGGAGTGCTTGGCGCGCAGCAGGGCTTCGTCGGCGCGATCGAGCAGCATCATGATGGTTTCGCCGCCGCGATGCTCGGCTACGCCGAAGCTCGCGGTCAGACGGCCGTCCGGCCGCTCGATCGCGGCAATCGCCAGACGCAGCCGTTCGGCCAGATGGAGCGCGCCGGTCAGCCCGTCGCGCAGCAGCAGCGCGAATTCCTCGCCGCCGATCCGGCTCACGCTGTCGTCCGCGGAGGCCTCTTCCATCAGCGCCTGGGCAACCTGATAAAGCGCGTGGTCGCCGACCGCATGGCCGAAGCGGTCGTTCAGGGACTTGAAGTTGTCGATGTCGAGAAAGATCGCGCTGATCCGCGTGCCCGGCGCGAGGGTGTCGAGACGGCGCTCAGCCTGCGTGACGAAGGCACGGCGGTTTTGCAGGCCGGTCAGCGGGTCGGTCGCCGCGAGTTGGGCGAGCTGGCTTTCGAGCAGAAAGTGGTTGCGGCGAAACCGGTAGAAGCCGAAGTGAAACACAGCGGAAGCCGGCGCGGCGAGCGCCGCCATCCACATCCACACCACGACGCCGACATCATGCGCAAGCGGCTCGCCGAACAATAGCGTGACAGCCGTCGCATAGAAAAGCGCGGTGCCGGCGATGTAATGCGTGGGCGTGAGCCACAACGGCGCGGCGCAGACCGGTATCACGACCATCGCCGGCAGCGCCCACAACAGCGGTTGCGCGACACCGGCGATGTTCATGGCGAGGCCCGCCACCAATACCTGCGAGTAAGCGACGCCGATCAGGCCAAATACCCAGGTCAAGTTCGCGCGTGGAATCGCCAGCACCAGCAACGCGAGCGGCAGCGCGCACGCGAGCCGGTACGCGAGCGGCGCAGCCGGGCCATCGACCAGATTGCGCGCTCCGATGAAGCACAGGAACGCGACCACCGTAAACGCCATGATCACGGTGGAAAGCGGACGCTGGTGCTCGAGCGAGCGCCGGTGGAAGCGATCGCGTAGACCGGCATCGGACGGGTGGTGCGTCGACGTGGAAAGCGTATTGATGGGCATCAGCCTGGTTCCGATCACTCTGCCATTGGTTATCGGCTTACATCTGACAAATATTTATGCCTTGCGCACAAATAGCGCCGCAAATTCTCCATCCCGGCCCCGGCCCGCCACGCCCTACGCGGTCATCACCCGATCGCGGCCCGACGCCTTGGCGGCGTACAGCGCGCCATCGGCCCGCGCCATCAACTGGGCGAGCGACTCGTCACCCCGAAGCCTGTCCACGCCGACACTGAACGTGTAGCGCAGCCCGCGCGGCCGCTCGTGCGGCGCGATGGCGGCAAGGCGGGTCCGCAGCCGGTCCAGCAGGCTCACCGCCTCGGCGGCGGTGGTGGCCGGGCACAGCACGCCGAATTCCTCGCCGCCCAGCCGGCCGAACACGTCGCCCGCCCGCAGGTTGCGCGCGACGAACGTCGCGAAGTGGCTCAGCACCTGGTCGCCGGCCGCGTGGCCGTGTTGGTCGTTGACGGCCTTGAAGGAGTCGATGTCGATGATCGCCATTGCCAACGGCGAGCGGCTTCGCCGCGACGCGTCCAGCAGCGCGACGCCGGCCGCCAGAAACGCGCGGCGCGACAGCGCGCCGGTCAGGTCATCGATATTGGCAAGCCGTTCGAGCCGTTCCGCGAGACGGTCGTGCGCGAGCATCACGACGCCGATCGAAAGGCACGGCGACGCCAGAATCCCGAGCGCGAGAAACAGGACGTTGGACGGCGAGACCTGCAGCAGGCTGGTCTGCGTCATCCAGCCGAGGCCGTACATGAACCCGCGCGCAGTATGCGCGGCAAACAGGAGTAGCGCCGCCCCGGCGACAAAGTAATAGCTGTAGCGCGGCCGGTTCGAAGGACGCCCACGCAGCATGAGGACGGCGAGCGTGACGCAAAGGCTCGCGTGATACGCCGACACCACCGCGACACGCGCGTTGAAGTTCGGCGCGGCGAAGGTCCAGTACGAAATGCCGAACAGCACCGCGACGAGGCCGAGGTAGGCCGGCCAGGGGCGCGTGCGCCGCCCCAGAAAGCGCAGGCAACCTTCCACCACCAGCAGCAGCGAAGCCGCCATCAGGACGTTGGACGCCACCAGGGTCAGCCACTGCGACGCATGCGCATGCCCTTGCAAGGCGAAAGCGAGCAGCGCGACGATCGCTGCGGCGTTGGCCGACAGCCAGTAGCCTACGCCGGGAATTGCCGCGCGCCATAACGATCCGAGCACGGCGATTGCCATGACGCCCGACAGAACGGTAACGAGAAGAATGCTAAGTGGATTGAACATTTGCAGCGAATGAATCGAACGGCATCGTGACGACGTGCCACTGAGGTGTCACTGAGGTGCCACCCACGAGCTAGGTGCACGCAGCGAGACACAAGTCCGCAAGCTTAACGGGCGCGGGCAAAACCTGGAGTATGAAAGCAAATGGAAAGATTCGGGAAGATTGCCGGCGAGATCGATTCGGCGAAGCTGCACGAGGCGCGAAACGTTGCATTTACCACGAAACGAAACAGCTCAATCAGGCGACGAATCAAGCCGTTAATGCAGACATCAAGGACGCAATTTTACCGGGCATCCTTGGCCGCGCGGCGAACAGCCAATTCAAGCAGCAAGATTTACCCATTGATCCGCATCCATCGCAAGCGGATCCGCGTATACGCAGACGAATGGAGAGTGGTTAAATCTTAATGTCTTAAGTAGACTGCTTCGGAGTGTGGTGAACGGACTAGACAGCCTGAGAAAAGTAACCTAGGCCGGATGCAATACGCGATTTCCCGATAACACTTTTTCTTTGCGCTCGGCCGTGAGCGGCCGATTTCAAGCGGCTCGAAGCAACGGCCATTTCCCGGAAAACATGGTTCCAATTCTCGATTACCTGCTGGAACGCCAAATCTCGCCACAGTGGCGCGGCATGCTCACCGCGTTGGCAAGCGAGTTCGAAGCACAGATCGGTCGCGACGAACTGCGCCAACTGATGCATCGCGTCGGCACCCGGTTCGCGGCGGCGCATCCGCTGCCCGCCTGCGACTCGACCGCCGAACTCGCGCGCACCTTGAACCTGTCCTGGCAGGAGATGGACTGGGGCTACGTCGAATTGGTGGACGAACCCGAGTCGCTGCGCATCGTTCACTATTGCGCGCCGTTGCCGGCGTTCGGTGGCAACGCGCTCGCATGGACGCCGGCGTTTCTCGAAGGCGTCTATCAGACCTGGTTGAGTGCGTTGGGCGCGCAAGGTTTGTCGGTGGCGCAAACGAGTGGGTATAGCGAGGACACCGCGATCGAATTTCGTCTTGGCCGTCATCCTGTTTGAACGGGATGGGCGGCGCACCGTGATGTGGTTGCTGCGGGCGCGTAGCGAACAGGCGAAGCAGCACGGGCAAGACCGAGCAAGACCGAGCAACACCAGGCAACACCAGGCAGTAGAGAAACGCGCCAGACCGGTGCGCGTGAAGTAGCGGGACAGGCAGTCCCGTGTTATAGCGCCGCGAACACAAGTTGGGATCGGGGCAAGGCTAGTCATGAACAAGACGGCGGCACTATGAGTTCATCGAGCGACATCGAAAAACTTTTCGATCATTTTGGCGGCGACGCCGACGCGTACCAGGAAATCGGCCGCGAAAACGAGGCGCGCTCGGCGCGCACCCGTTGGCCACTATTAGTCACGCTCGATCTGACCCAACCGACGATTCCCGCAATCGGGCAGCGTCGCGAGGCCAAGCCTCAGTCACCGGTGGCCGCGTCACCGGTGGCTGTCGATCGTCAGGACACCACGCCAAAAGATGCAGCGTCCGTGACGCGCGCCAAAGCGCCGTTATTCACGCGATCGCATCGGCGGGATATTCCGCCGGTAGCTGTCGCCGCTCCGGCTAGCACGCAGAGAGGCGCGTCACGCTTTGGCGAACTCGAATCGAAAGATGATGCGGCGCCGCTGGCGGTGGCCGGCGCTGCGCGAGTGGGCACGGTGGCTGCGCAAGCATCGCCGGCCGCGTTCGTGGCTCCGGTTTCTGTGGCTCCGGTTTCCGCAGACCCCGTGTCTGTGGCTCCGGTTTCTGCTGCACCTGCTTCCGCACTCCCCGCTACCGTGCCTCCCGTGATCGCCTTGCGCACACCGATCGCGCAAACGATTCCGTCCGTCGCCCCCAGTTGGGCAAATGCGCCGGCACAGGTGCGCGCTCACACGAGCGCGCCGTTAGCACCATCAGCACCATCGACGCTGCCGGCAGCAACCGCACCCGCCGCGCCGACGCAACAAGCTGCTTCGATCCTCGGCAAGCTTTTCGCGCCGGAACCCGAACCCACGCCGCCGCAACCCGACGCGGCCAGCGGCGAGTCCGCGCCCCTGCAAGGCATCTTCGACCGTCTGCGCGGCGCCCCCGCTCAAACGGCCGCCGCGCCCGCCGGCGCTACGTCTGCCGCTGCGCCCCGCACCTCCAACTCGTGGCTGGTCAACGGCCCTCGTCGCTCATGAAAGTCATCGCGGTGGTGTCCGCCAAAGGCGGGGTCGGCAAGACCACCCTCGCCGCCAATCTCGCTTCCGTGCTGGCCGCGAGCGGCCGGCGTGTGATCGCGCTCGACCTCGACCCGCAGAACGCGCTGCGCCTGCACTTCGGCGTGCCGCTCGACAGCATCGACGGTTTGTCGCGCGCCACGCTGACGGGCGACCCGTGGCAGAGCGTGATGTTCGACGGCGTGGACGGCGTGACCGTGCTGCCATACGGCGCGGTGCTCGAAGACGACCGCCGCCGCTTCGAAGCGTATATCGACCAGGAGCCGCGCTGGCTCGCGCAGTCGCTGCAGAACCTGCACCTCGAAGCGTCCGACATCGTGATCATCGACACGCCGCCGGGTTCGTCGGCGTATGTGCGCACGGCCTTGTGCGCGGCCACCTTCGCGCTGAACGTGGTGCTCGCCGACGCCGCCTCGTACGCCGCGATTCCGCAGATGGAGCGGCTGATCGCAACCTACGCGGCGCCGCGCGCCGAGTTCGGCGGCGACGGCTACGTGATCAACCAGATCGACCAATCGCGCCAGCTGACCAAAGACGTCCTCAAGGTGCTGCGCCAGATGCTCGGCGCCAAGCTGTTCCCGGGCGTGATCCATCTGGACGAAGGCGTGAGCGAAGCGCTCGCGTGCGACACCACGTTGATTCACTACGATCCGCTCAGCCAGGCGGCCGCCGATTTCCGCGCGTGCGGCACGTGGCTGATGGCGGCCATCGACGCGATCGCCGTCTCGCCGAGGAACGTCGCATGAGCACGACACCGTCGCAGGGTCTCGAGCCCGCGGAACCGTCGCGGCTCGAACGTTTCGTCGACGCGCGCTTCTGGAACAGCCGCATCGTCACGGGACTCGTCACGCTGTTCGCGCTGGTCATGCTTTACTTCGTGTTCACCGTGCCGCTCGCGTTCTACGAACAGTTGACGTTCGCGACCTGCTGCTTCGTCACCGCCCTCATGTTCCGCCGTCTGCAAGGCCGCTACGCGACGATGGTGATGATCATGCTGTCGGTGGTGACTTCAGGCCGCTATATGTACTGGCGGCTGACCGCGACCACCTACTGGGAACATCCGCTCGACGCCGCCTGGGGTCTGCTGCTGGTGTCGGCCGAAGTCTATTCGACCATCGTGCTGCTGCTCGGCTACTTTCAGACCGCCTGGCCGCTCAAGCGCACGCCGATGCCGCTGCCCGCCTCGCGCGCCGAATGGCCGACCGTCGACGTGTTCATTCCGACCTATAACGAGCCGCTCTCGGTGGTGAAGCCGACCATCTACGCCGCGCTCGCACTCGACTATCCGGCCGAGAAGATCTCGATCCACGTGCTCGACGACGGCCGCCGCCCCGAGTTCAAGGCGTTCTGCGAAGAGGTCGGCGTCAACTGGACGATTCGCACGCACAATCGCCACGCCAAGGCCGGCAACATTAACGAAGCATTGAAGATCACCAGCGGCGAATACCTCGCGATCTTCGATTGCGATCACATTCCGACCCGCTCGTTCCTGCAGATCGGCCTCGGCTGGTTCCTGCGCGACAAGCTGCTGTCAATGCTGCAAACGCCGCACCATTTCTTCTCAGCAGACCCGTTCGAGCGCAATCTCGGCACCTTCCGCAAGGTGCCGAACGAAGGCGAGCTGTTCTACGGCCTCGTGCAGGACGGCAACGATCTGTGGAACGCCACGTTCTTCTGCGGCTCGTGCGCGCTGCTGCGCCGGACCATGGTCGAGGAGATCGGCGGCATCGCGGTCGAAACCGTGACCGAAGACGCGCACACCGCCCTCAAGCTGCACCGCCTCGGCTACACCACCGCGTATCTGGCGATTCCGCAAGCCGCGGGGCTCGCCACGGAAAGTCTTTCCGGCCACATCGGCCAGCGGATTCGCTGGGCCCGCGGCATGACGCAGATTTTCCGGATCGACAATCCGCTCACCGGCAAGGGCCTGAAATTCGGCCAGCGTCTGTGCTATCTGAACGCGATGATGCACTTCTTCTACGGCATTCCGCGTCTGGTGTTCCTGACCGCTCCGCTGTCGTATCTGTTCTTCAACGCGCACGTGATCGAAGCCGCGGCCGGCACGATCGCGATCTACGCGCTGCCGCACATGATGCATGCGAGCATCACCAACTCGCGCATGCAGCGCTCGTTTCGCCATTCGTTCTGGGCCGAAGTGTACGAATCGGTGCTGGCCTCCTACATCACCGCGCCGACCCTGCTTGCGCTGATCAACCCGAAGCTCGGCAAGTTCAACGTGACGGCCAAGGGCGGCCAGATCGAGAAGAACTACTTCGACTGGGCCATCTCGCGCCCGTATCTGTTCCTGCTGTTGCTGAACCTGATCGGCTTCTGCGTGGGCATCGTGCATATCTATTACAACTGGCACATTCGCAGCGTGGTGCAGACCACGATCCTCAATCTCGGCTGGACCACCTACAACATGCTGATTCTCGGCGCGAGCGTGGCCGCCGCCAGCGAGCGCAAGCAGATTCGCGCGGTGCACCGCGTGGCGATGCAGATGCCCGTGATGCTCAAATTCTCGACCGGCCGCACGCTTGCCTGCGAAACCATCGACTACTCGGAAGGCGGCGTCGGCGTGGCGCTGCCCGCCGCGATCCAGGTGCCGATGCACGAGCGCGTCACCGTGTCGCTGTTTCGCGGCGACGAGGAATATGCATTCCCCGCCACGGTCGGCTTCACCGCCCCGGGCCGCGTGGGTCTGCGCTTCTCGGCGATGACGCGCGAGCAGGAATACGAGTTCGTCAAGACCACCTTTGCACGCGCCGACGCCTGGACCGGCTGGGCGGAAGGACGGCAGCAGGACACGCCCCTGCGCGGCCTGTCGCATGTGCTGACGGTCGGCGCCCGCGGCATCGCGGGTCTGTTCGAGCATCTCTATGCCGACCTCCGCAGTTCGATGAAAAGCCGTCCAGTGGACGTCAAGAAGCTAAAAACCAAAGACTGATCTATGCGCAACAGGATGGCGAAGGGCAACATCGAACGCTCGATTCACGAGCGCAGTGGGACTGGATTGCAGACGCGCCGCATCGGACGCCCCGGCTCGCATCGGCTGATGCGCGGCCTCGCATGCTGGCTCGCGTTGCAGACGGCATTGGCCGCGCCGCTCGCATCAGCGGCGGAAGTCGTGGCGGCTGCGGGCGCCAGTTCGGCCGGCGCGATTCAGAGCGCGGCGGGCACCGTGCATGGCGCGCCGGCCACGTCCGCTGCTCCGGTCGCGACCGGTGTCGGTAGCGTGCCCGCGCCGAGTGCCGCGGTGCCCTACGATCCGAACACGATCGCGCAGGCTCAACTGGCCACGCCGACGCCGGCGCTCGCCGCGTCGTCGGTGAAAGCGTTGGGCATCAAAACGCCGACCACCGCAGAGCCAGGCACGCTGGTGCCGGGCGGCCGCCGTCAAACGCTGACCTTCGCCGACCTCGGCGCGCTCGACCCGCTGCAACTGCGCGGCACCGACGGCCAGAACGGCGTGGCGTTCTCCGTGCGCGGCGACGAAGTGGTGACGGGCGCGGTCCTGCATCTGGTCTACAGCTACTCGCCCGCGCTGCTCGCGAATATCTCGCAGCTCAAGGTGCTGGTGAACGGCGAAGTCGCCGCCACCCTGCCCGTGCCGCACGAGCAGGCCGGCATGCTGGTGGCGCGCGATGTCTCGATCGATCCGCGCTTCATCACCGAATTCAACCACCTGAACGTGCAGTTGATCGGCCATTACACGACGAGTTGCGAAGACCCCGCCAACTCCTCGCTGTGGGCGACCGTCAGCAATGCGAGTTCACTCGATCTGACGTATGCGTCGCTCGCCAGTAAGCCGGATCTGGCGGCGTTGCCGCAGCCGTTCTTCGACCGCCGCGACGTGCGCCGTCTCGAGTTACCGTTCGTGTTCCCGCAAAAGCCGAGTAACGCCACGCTCGAAGCGGGCGGCATCGTGGCGTCGTGGTTCGGCGCGCTCGCCGGCTATCGCGGCGCGGTGTTTCCGGCGCAACTGGACAACGCGCCGCTGTCGGGCAACGCCGTGGTGTTCGCCACCTCGGATCAACGTCCGGCCGGTATCACGATTCCGGCGATTTCCGGCCCGACCATCGCCGTGGTCGATCGCGAAGCGCCGGCGCGCGGCAAGCTGCTGCTCGTGCTCGGGCGCACCGAGGCCGAACTGAAAACCGCCGCGAAGTCGCTCGGCATCGGCCAGAACACCTTGACCGGCCAGAGCGCGACGATCACGCAGCTAAATGAACTCACGCCACGCGCGCCGTACGACGCGCCGAACTGGCTGCCCACCAACCGTCCGGTGCATTTCGGCGAACTTGCCGATCCGCGCGATCTGACCGTGTCCGGCTACGACGCCGACGCCGTGCACGTGAATCTGCGCGTGCCGCCCGATCTGTTCATGTGGCACACCAAGGGCGCGCCGATCGATCTGCGCTACCGCTACACGGTACGTCCGTTGCGCGATCGTTCTTCGCTGAACGTGAGCGTGAACAACGGCTTCGTGCAGGCGCTGCCGATTCCGGCCGAATCCGCCTCGGTGTTCGAGCTGAGCCATTACTTCGGCCGCGTGTTGCCGGACAAGACTGCCGAAGCGCGCCGTACCGTGCATATTCCGCCGCTGCTTCTGACGCCGCGCGCGCAGGTGCGCCTGCACTTCTACTACGACATTCCGAATACCGGCGAATGTCACGGGCGTCTGCTCGACAACGTGGTCGGCGCGATCGACCCGAACTCGACGATCGACCTCTCGTCGTTCCCGCACTACATGGCGCTGCCCGATCTGGCCGCGTTCGCCAATAGCGGTTTCCCTTTCACGCGCATGGCGGACCTCTCCGAGACCGCGGTGATCCTGCCGAACGACGCCGATTCGAGCGACTACAGCCTGTACCTGCTGACCATGGGCCGGATGGGCACCTCCACCGGCTATCCGGTCATGGGCGTGACGGTCGGCACCGCCGACGACGCCGACAAGTTCGCCAACAAGGACCTGCTGATTTTCGGCGCGCCGGGCAAGCAACCGCTGCTGCAGCGCTGGGCGAAGTCGATGCCGTTCTCCAGCGACGGCGACTCGCGCACCTTCCAGCTCTCCGACATCGCCTTCAAACTCGAGGACTGGTGGCATGGCGAACGCGGCGTCGAGCGCACACCCGCGCGCGCCGATCTGACACTGGTGAGTTCGAACGGCGACGCGCTGCTGACCGGTTTCGAATCGCCGCTGCAGAAGAACCGCAGCGCCGTCGCACTGGTGAGCGCGGCCGGGCAGTCGGACGCGGACCTGTCCGCGGCGCTGCTCGACGCCGACGTGCTGCCGCAGATTCAAGGCGCGATGGCCGTGATCCACGGCCGCACCGTCACCATCACCTCGAACGGCGAGGCGTATTACGTCGGCCACCTGTCGCCGCAGGAGTATCTGCGCTGGGCGCTGTCGTCGCATCCGTTGCTGTTGATGCTGGGCGGCGTGCTCGCCGCGCTGATCATCGCGGGCCTGTTCTACCGGACGCTGCGCTCGATCGCCGCGCGCCGCCTGAAGGACTAATAGGATTGATATGCGGGTTCGAATCAACAAGACAATCGGCCTCGCGCTGACGCTCGGGCTGGCGGCGTCGGCGAGTTTCGGCAATATCGTGAAAGTGGCGCAGAGCACCGCCGCACCCGGCGTGTGCGGCGACTGGAGCGGTTATCGCGCGTTCGTCGAACGCTTCGTGCAGGCCGACGGCCGCGTGATCGACTACTCCACGCCGACCCAGCAAACCACCTCCGAAGGCCAGTCGTACGCGCTCTTCTTCGCGCTGGTCGCCAACGACCGCGCCACCTTCGACCGCCTGCTCGGCTGGACCCGCAGCAATCTCGCGGGCAATCAGTTCGACGCGCAAAACATGCGGCTGCCGTCGTGGCTATGGGGCAAAAAAGCGGACGGCTCGTACGGCGTGCTCGATCCGAATTCCGCCTCGGACTCCGACTTGTGGATCGCTTACGATCTGCTGCAAGCGGGCCGCCTGTGGCATGAAGCGGGTTATACGCAATTGGGCGAGGCGCTCGCCGCGCAGATCGCGCGTCAGGAAATGACCACGTTGCCGGGTGTCGGGCCGATGCTGCTGCCCGGGCCGCAAGGCTTCAAAAATGGCGGCGTGACGCGCCTGAATCCGAGCTATCTGCCGCTACCGGTGCTGCGCGCGCTCGCGCACGAGATGCCGAACGGCCCGTGGGGCAAGCTCGCCGAGAGCGCGTACAAGCTCGTCAAGACCACCGCGCCGCAAGGCTTCGCGCCCGATTGGGCGGCCTGGCAGAACGGCCAGTTCGTGGTCGATCCGAAAAACGGCGACACCGGCAGTTACGACGCGATTCGCGTCTATCTGTGGGCCGGTCTCGCCTCGCCGGCCGATCCGCTCGCCAAACCGTGGCTCGCGGCGCTCGGCGGCATGCGCGCGCGCGTCGCGCAAACCGGCATTCCGCCCGAGAAGGTCTCATCGACCACCGGCGCGGCGAGCGGCGAAGGACCGCTCAGCTACTGGGGTGCGCTAGCGCCGTATTTCAAGGCGCTCGGCGACGAGCACGGGCTCGGCCTCGCGCGCACGCATCTCGCCGCGCTCGACGCCGCCGTGCCGGGCCGCGAACCGGTTTACTACGATCGTGTGCTGGGCTTGTTCGGCACGGGTTTCATCGACGGCCGCTATCGTTTCGACGAAGCCGGACGTCTCGTGCCGAGTTGGAGAAACGCATGCGATTGAGCGCCCTCGCGTTGTCATTGCGCTTCGCGCTCAGCCTCACCGCCGTCTGCTGCGTGGCGACGGTTTCGCCCGACGCTCTCGCGCAGGCGTCGAAAGATCCGTTGAATGTGCTGATCGATCAGGGCAAGTACTGGCAGTCGCATCAGCGTGGCGACCTCGCCGAGCAGGCATGGCTGAAGGTGCTGCGCATCGACCCCAAGCAACCCGATGCGCTGTTCGGCATGGGCATGGTGCTCGCCGACCGCAAGGACGGCGCGGGCGCGCAGCAATACCTGGCGCGCCTGAAGGCGATCGCGCCGAACTATCCGAATCTGGATGAGCTCGGCCGGCGCCTGGGTGAATCGAGCCTGCGCGACCAGACCGTGAACGACGCGCGGCGGCTCGCGCAAAGCGGTCAGAGCGCGAGCGCCGTGCAGGAATATCAGCGCGCGCTGACCGGCAAACCGGCCACGCCCGAATTGCAGCTCGAGTACTACCAGGCGCTCTCGGCCACGCCGCAAGGCTGGGATCAGGCGCGCCGCGGTCTCGAACAGCTCGCGCGCGACAACCCCGACGATCCGCGTTACGCCCTCGCCTACGCGCAGCATCTGACCTATCGCGACGTGACGCGCCGCGACGGTATCGCGCGGCTGCAAAAGCTGGCGGGCGACAGCACGGTCGGCGCGTCGGCGAAAAAGAGCTGGCGCCAGGCGCTGTTGTGGCTGGACGCGCGGCCCTCCGACGCCGCCCTCTACCAAGCCTATCTGCAAACCGCGACCGACGACGCCGCGGTCAAGGCGCGCTTCGAGTCGATGGTTCAGCAGGACAGCGCGGCCCGTGCGCGCTCGCAGGAAAACGCCGCCGTCGACGCGCGCGGCCGCACGATCGCCGACGGTTTCGCCGCGCTCGATCGCAACGACGTGACCACGGCGCGCACGAAGTTTTCCTCGGTGCTCGCCACGAGCCCGAACGACACCGACGCGCTCGGCGGCATGGGCATCGCCGCGTTGAAGCAGGAGCGTTTCGCCGAAGCCCGCAATTACCTGGAGCGCGCGTCGCGCAACGGCAATCCGGCGCGCTGGAAAACCGCGCTCGACAGCGCGAGCTACTGGACCTATACGAGCGACGCGATCGGCGCGCGCAGCAACGGCGAGTTCGCGAAGGCGAAGTCGCTGTTCGAGCGCGCAATCGCGCTGAATCCGTCGGATGTCACCGCGCAGGTCCTGCTCGGCGAAATGCTGCTCGCCAACGGCGACCCGGTCGGCGCGGAGCAGGCCTACCGGATGGCACTGCGCCGTCAGGCCGACAACCCGGACGCGGTGCGCGGCCTCGTCGGCGCGCTCGCCGCGCAAGGCCGCGGCGACGAGGCGCTGCAGTTCGCCAATCAGCTGAACGCCGAACAGCAATCGAAGGCCGGCGGCATCAACCGTCTGCGTGGCGAAGCGCAGGCTGCGCAAGCGCGCGCCGCCGAAGCGCGTGGCGATCTCGGCAACGCGCGCAGCCTCTTCGAAGACGCGCTGCTGAATACGCCCGACGACCCGTGGCTGCGGCTCGACCTCGCGCGCATCTACGTGCGCCAGGGCGCGGTCGCCAACGCGCGCAGCATGATGGACGGCCTGCTCGCCGCGCATCCCGACATGACCGATGCGCTCTACGCGAGCGCGTTGCTGTCAGCGGAAACGCAGGACTGGTCGGCCGGTCTCGCGCAACTCGAGCGCATTCCGGCCGCGCAGCGCACCGACGCGATGACGACCTTGCAGCACCGCTTGTGGGTGCATCAACAGGCCGATCTCGCTACGCGCATGGCGCGCAGCGGCCAGACGCAACAGGCGCTCGCCACGCTGCGGGCCGCGGAGCCGGTCGCGGGCAACAGTGCCGAACTGATCGGCGTGATCGCCGCCGCTTACAGCCAGGCCGGCGACCCAAACCGCGCGCTCGGACTCGTGCGCGCCGCCATGAACGCGGCGCCCGGCAACACCGATTTGCTGCTGCAATACGCGGGCATTCTGTCGGCCACGCAGCAGGAAGCCGAACTCGGCATGGTGATGCGCCGGCTCGCCGCGATGCAGTTGACGCCGCAGCAACGCACCGACTTCGGCAACCTGAATCTCGGCATCGTCATCAAGCAGTGCGACGCGGTGCGTCAGCGCGGCGACCTGGCCAGTGCCTACGACGTGATCGCGCCGTGGCTCGCGGCCATGCCCGACAATCCCGATCTGCAAGCCGCGCTCGGCCGCCTTTATTCGAGTGCCGGCGACGACCGCAACGCGGTCGCGAGCTATCGCGTCGCGCTGCAACGCAAGCCCGACGATCTGAATCTGCTGCAAGCGACTATTTCCGCCGCGGCCGGCGCAAAGCAGTTCAGCTACGCCGAGTCGCTCGCGAAGCAGGCCTTGAACGCGGCACCAGGCGATCCTGCCGTGCTGGCCACCGTCGGCCGCATGTATCGCGCGGAAGGCAAGCTGTCGCTCGCGTCGACTTATCTGCAACGTTCGCTCGTGGCCGCCAACACGCCGCTGATGGCGAACGCCCCGCGCAACCCGGCGAGCAACGTGCCGCGCGGCTGGGAAGTGGCAATGCGGCGGATCGGCGCGACGCCGCTGCCGGGCACCAATCCCTTCGAGGGCAAGACCGCCACCGTCACGCCGACCGACGCCGACAACGCCGCGCTTGCCGGCGGCAGCTACAACGCCGCGCGCGCAGCGCTCCCGTATTCGCAGTCTTCCTTGCCGACACAGACCGTGCCGAACTATCCGCCGCCTACGCAACCCGCGCCTTACGTCGCGCCTTATACGTCGCCCGCGCAGCCTTATGCGCCTGGCTCGGCGCCCGCTACCCTTCCGTATAACGCGCCGCGTCCGGCCGGCGGGTCGGCTGGCAACTCGGGCGGCTATGGTCAGGAAGCCTACGGGTCGAGCCAGTCGGGCGCGCCGTTGCAACCTTATCCGGGTCAAGGCCAGCAGCCGATGCAGGCGCAAGCGCCGCAGATGCAGCAGGCACCGCAGCAGTACAACCCGGGTTATCCGCAGCAGGCGCCTTATGCGCAGCAAACGCCTTACCCGCAGCAGACGCCTTATGGGCAGCAGGGTCCTTACGCGCAGCAGCCGCAATACGGCGCGCCGGATGGTTATGCGGCCACGCCGTGGCCGATGTCGCCGGCCGCGCGCGAAGCGCAGGCCAACGCCGGTTCAATGCAGGCGCAACCTTATGGCGCGCCGGGCACGGGTACAAGCACGAAACGCGCGGCCAGCAAGAAGCAAAGTGCGTCGAAAAATACCCGCAACGCGCCCGCCTACGCGCAGGCGCCGTATGGACAACAGCAAGGCTATCCGCAGCCACAGCAGCCCTACTACGGCCAGCCGGCCTATCCCCAGCAGCAGCAGCAACAGCAGGGCTACGCGCAGCAACCTTATCAACCGTATCCGCCGCAACAGCAGGCTTACGCGAATCAGGGCTATTACGCGCAGCAGCAACAGCAGCCATACATTCCTCAGCCGCCCACCGGTTATGCGCAGCCGTACTACCCAGCGCAGCCTGGCGCGAACGGCGCGGGCAACGGCAACGCCTATGCGCCGTCGAACGTGGCGAACGCGCAAACGCTCGGCGTCGCGGAAGAGCTCGCGCAGGTCAACCGCGAGCAGTCGAGCACGATATCGGGCGGCATCGTGTTCCGTAACCGCACCGGCGAGGACGGCCTGTCCAACCTCACCGACATCGAAGCGCCGGTTCAGGGGCGCATCAAGGCGGGCAACGGCCATATCGTCGTCACGGCAACGCCTGTCACGCTCGACGCTGGCAGCGCAGCCGCCAATGTGTCGACGCTCGCGCGCTTCGGCTCGGGGCTATCCAGCGATGCATCCAAAACAGCCGCCCAGGCGGGCAACAACACGTACGGCAGCCAGACGGCGAATGGCGTGGGCCTGTCGGTCGGCTACGAAGGCCGCAGCCTCAGCGGCGATATCGGCGTGACGCCGATCGGTTTCCGCGAGACGAACATCGTGGGCGGCGCACAATACAACGGCGGCATCACCGACAAGGTGTCGTATTCGCTCGCCGTCGCGCGCCGCGCGGTGACCGACAGCCTCTTGTCCTACGCCGGCGCGCGCGACTCCGGCTCAGGCCTCGAATGGGGCGGCGTCACCTCGAATGGCGGGCTCGCCAGCCTCGCCTGGGACGACGGCACGAACGGCCTGTACGTAAACGGTTCCTTTCAGTACTACGATGGCAACCACGTGCCGAGCAATACCGCCATCAAAGGCGGCGGCGGCGTCTACACGCGTCTGCTGAAAGACGCCGATCAGACGCTCACGATCGGCGTGAATACGACGCTGATGGGCTACAACAAGAATCTGTCGTACTTCACGTACGGCCAGGGCGGCTACTTCAGCCCGCAACAATACGTGATCCTGAACTTGCCGATCGAATGGACCGGGCGTAACGGCGCGTTCACCTACGACGTGAAGGGTTCGATCGGCGTACAGCATTACCGTGAGGACGCGTCGAATTACTTCCCGCTCAACGACGGCTCCAACCGCCAGAGCACGGCGGCGAACAGCGCGGATTCCATCGGCACCAGTGTGCAGAGCGGCGCGCAGTACCCGGGCCAAAGCAAGACCGGCGTGTCGTATTCGCTCAGCGCCGTGGGCGAATATCAACTGGCTCCGCAACTGGCGTTCGGAGCGACTGCTTCGCTCGGCAATGCTTATGAATATCGCGAGTGGCTCGCGGCGGTTTATGTGAGGTACAGCTTCAGCAAGCAGACGGGCTTGCAGCCGTTCCCGCCCACGCCGCTCGTCTCGCCGTATGTGTCGTTGTCGAACTGAGGCTGGCTTGACCTCGTTAGCGGTTTTCCGGCGGCGGCTCCAATCATGTTGCCGCCGCCAGTGGACAAGCCTGCGTCAACCGTCCCGGCGCTCGGTCGCGTAGCGCCGGCAATGCTCCAGATAGCCGGCTGCATGGCTGCTCACCAGTTCCACGATGCCTTTCCACAGCCACCCGGGCGCGTCGAGGGTCTTTGAACGGTTTCTGCGCAGTTCGGTGAGCCAGGCCTTGCGCTCGGGGCGATCCATTTGCCGCGCATGCGCCCGGCCGACCACCATTGCCAGAAAGCGCGCCGCCTTCGTCGCTTCGTCGCGGGTCAGTTGCTCGATGGTCAGCTTCATATCCTGCGGCAGCAGTTCGCGAATCACGACGGCGCGATCCGCGAACCGCGCCGCCCGCATCCGCTCGCCGAGCGACGGCGACAGATGCCGCGCACCCTCCACCACCCGCTCCGCGTTGTCGCGCGGCATCCGCACGCCGGGATAGCGCGGCGCGGCGGCCTGCGCGGCCTCCTTGATATCGATAAGGCACAGGTCGTCGCCCTCCATCGCGGCCCCGTCGATGTCGAGCAGCACCGCATACCGCAACCTGCCGAGCGAACTGCATCCTTTCACCCAGTAAGCGGCGTCGAGCACTTCCACGTCGGTCTCGTCGCCGACGGCGCGCAGCACCGTGGCGAACCGGGCCAGCGAGCCCTTCTCGAACAGCGCTTCGATCTCGCGTCGCTCGCTCTTCGCAAGCGGCCAGAAGCGCGGACCGAGCGGAATGCTCGGCTCGAGATCCTCGATGCGCTCCTCCGCCAGATGCCGCCACGAGCGGCGCACCGCTTCCTTCATCACAACCCGCACCGCCTCGGGCTTTTCTGCGCGGATGTCGGCGTCGCTGGCCGCTTCGTCGAAGGCGCGCTCGTAGCCGTCCGCCAGCGCTTCCATCATGCCGACAGTCGTCACGCCCGGCAGGTCCGAACCACGCGCGGCGGTCGCCAACGAGAGGCCGAGGCGAATCAGGTCGTGGGCCGGATTGCCGATCACGGTCTGATCGAGGTCGCGAATCTGAATCTCGACGCGCCCTTGCGCATCGGCCACCGGCCCGAGATTGCCGGTATGGCAGTCGCCGCAAATCCAGATGGCGGGTCCCTCCGGCAACGCATGGCCGTCGATGCCTTCGAGCCATTCGTAGAACTTGCTGGTATTGCCGCGTACATAAGCGTGCGCCGAGCGCGCCATTCTGGCATTGCGGCGCGTAACGAGAAGCGCCTGACGCGCATCCGGTTTGGGCAGCTTGTTTCGTGTGCTGATTTTCTTCGCCATTGTGTGGTCCGCGTTGTTCAAGGTTCGAATTCTGCGTGGTGCCCCGCCCCACGATGCGCCAGGTGGCGCACGCGAACAAGTGGGATCAGCAGGATTCGCGCCTGGGGTAGACCTTCCACGCAAAGTCCGCGAACGCGTCTTGCGGATGTGATCCAGACGACCCGCCGGTCGCCGGGGCGACCTGTCACCCGTTGGGGGTTGTGACCTACAATTGTCGCTGCCTGCCTGCAGCTATCCTGCCGGCAGATGTGGACGGCAAAGGTTCATCCCGCCTGCTGCCAGGCATAGAAGCGCGTCACACACGCCGGCAGAGTGGGAACACATTGATCGACGTGACCTTTGGAGAGCGCAGCATGCCATTTCCGGCACAAGACCATGGCTGCCCAGGCTGGAGCGGGGAGATGGCGCAGCGCATCAGCGCCTTCGACTGGGCCGCCACCGGCATCGGCGCAATTGAAGACTGGCCGCGCAGCCTGACCGCCACGGTCCAGCTGGTGCTTGCCTCCCCCGTGCCGCTCGTGCTGCTGTGGGACAAGCCCGGCTACATGATCTACAACGACGCCTACGCGGTCTTCGCGGGCGGACGGCATCCCTATCTGCTCGGCAGCCCTGTCGAAATCGGCTGGCCTGAGGTTGCCGACTTCAACCGCCACGTCATGCACACCTGTCTCGCGGGCGGCACGCTGTCGTATCGCGACAAGGAACTGGTGCTGCTGCGCGACGGCCGGCCCGAAGACGTGTGGATGGATCTCTACTACAGCCCGGTCGCCGGCGACAGCGGCGCGCCGGCCGGCGTGCTGGCAATGGTCGTCGAAACCACCACGCGTGTGCTTACCGAACGCTGGCGGCAACGCGCCGAAACCGAACTGCACGAAACCAACGAGCGGCTGCAACTCGCCCTCAACACCGGCGCGGTGCTCGGCACATGGGTACTGGACGTGCGCACGGGGAAGGTCAGCGGCGACGAACGTTTCGCGCGCACCTTTTCGTTTCCGCGCGAAGAAGCCGCGAAAGGCATCGATCGTCATGCGGCCACGCAGATGCTTCATCCGGACGATCAGCCGCTCAACGATCAGATGACCGTCGAGGCCATGCGCACTGGCGCGCCGTTTCGCGCCGAGTACCGAATCCGCCGGCCCGATGGCGACTATCTGTGGGTGCAGGCGAACGGCCGCTGCGAATTCGACGAGCATGGCGAGCCGACCCGCTTTCCCGGCGTGCTGATCGACATTCACGAACGCAAGATCGCCGAACAGTCGCTGCGTCAGTTGACCGAAACGCTCGAACAGCGCGTTACCGACGCGGTCGCGGCGCGTGCGCTGGCCGAGGAACAATTGCGCCAGGCGCAGAAGATGGAAGCGATCGGCAGCCTCACGGGCGGCGTCGCGCACGACTTCAACAACGTGCTGCAGGTCATCAACGGCAACCTGCAAATGCTCGCCGCCGACGCCGGCGGCAATCCGGCCACGCTGCGCCGCCTGTCCGCCGCAACCGACGCTGTCAAACGCGGGGCGAAGCTGGCCGCGCATCTGTTGGCGTTCGCACGGCGCCAGCCGCTCTCGCCCACGGTGCTGAACCCGCGCCGCCTCTTGAACGGCATGACCGAGATGCTGCATCGCGCGCTCGGCGAAACCGTCAAGGTGGACACGGTCCTGAGCGACGATCTGTGGCACGTGCAGGCCGATCGCAATCAGCTGGAAAACGCGCTGCTCAATCTGGCGATCAACGCGCGCGACGCGATGCAGGCAGACGGCACGCTCACCGTGCGCGCCGCCAACCGCGTGCTGGACGCCGCGTTTTGCCAGGATAAGCCGGAGCTGTCGCCGGGTGAATACGTGGTGTTCTCCGTCGCTGACACCGGCGGCGGCATGCCGCCCGAGATCTTGCAACGCGTGTTCGAGCCGTTCTTCACGACCAAGCCCGACGGCCACGGCACCGGTCTCGGCCTGAGCATGGTATTCGGCTTCGTCAGACAAAGCGGCGGTCACACCGTGATCGAGAGCGAGGTGGGACGCGGCACCACCGTCTCGCTGTTTTTTCCGCGCTGCTGCGAGCCGGAAACCGCGGAAACGGTCGACGATACCGCTGCGCCGAGCGGCGGCGGCGAAACGATTCTGGTCGTGGAAGACGATGCCGACGTGCGGCTCACCGCCGTCGAGATGCTCGCGCAACTCGGCTACAAAGTGCTGACCGCGTCGAGCGGCGACGCGGCGCTCGAGTTCATCGACAGCGACGTGCCGATCGATCTGCTGTTCACCGACGTGGTGATGCCGGGCAAGGTGAAGAGCGTGGAATTGGCGCGGCGTGCCGCAGCGCGCTCGCCCGCCGTGCCGACACTCTTCACCTCCGGCTATACGCGCGACGAAATCGTCCATCACGGCAAACTCGACGCCGGCATTACGCTGCTCTCGAAACCGTACCGGCGCGACGATCTCGCCCGCATGTTGCGCAGCGTGTTGCGCGCCGGCCTGGCCGCTGCGCGGAGTGGGTCCGTGCCCGGCGCCACACCGGTTTTCCTGCCCGCTGGACAGATCGCCGCTTGCGTGCCGCCCGCCGTCTACGACCCTCCCGCGGACCTCGGCCAGCAAAGCGGGCATCCCGAGCCCGATACTTCGGCACGGCCTTCCGGCAGCCCGGCTCGCGTGCTGCTAGTCGAAGACGACGCGGATTCGCGCGCAGCCTTCAGCGATCTGCTGAGCGTCCTCGGCTTCGCTTGCACCGCAGTCGAAAGCGCGGAAGAAGCACTGCCGCTCGTGCTCGCGCAACGCTTCGACATCCTCTTCACGGACCTGACGCTGCCCGGCATGTCCGGCGACTGCCTCGCGCGCGCCGTGCTGTGCCAGCAGCCGGAGATTCGCGTGCTGCTGGTGTCGGGCTACGGCAAGAGCGCGGAGATCGGCGACGCCATTCCCGGCGCGCGTCTGCTCGGCAAGCCGCTCGACATCGCCGAGTTGCGGCGCGAACTCGCGGAATGGATCGACCACACCGAAGCTGCCTCCTAGCCCGCCCACACGACGCCCTTTGACACGAGCTCGCCGATGGATATTCGATGCGGCACCGCAGGTTGGACCGACAAGACGCTGATTGCCTGCAAGCGTTTTTATCCGCGCGGCAGCAACAGCGCTGAAGCACGCCTGCGGTTTTATGCGTCACAGTTTCCGCTGGTCGAAGTCGACTCGGCTTACTATGCAATGCCTTCGGCAAGCAATGCGCAGTTGTGGTCCGAACGCACGCCCGAGGGCTTCACCTTCAACTTCAAGGCGTTCCGTCTTTTCACCGGCCATCAGACCTCGCCCGACGCGCTGCCGAAAGACATTGCGATGGCGCTGCCGGCCGGCATCACCGGCCCGCGCAAGAAGAACGTCTACTACCGCGACATGCCGGCCGATATCCGCGATGAACTGTGGCGGCGCTATCAGGAAGCGCTCGAACCGCTGCGCCGAACCGGCCGCCTCGGCGCCGTGCTGTTCCAGTTCGCGCCGTGGATCACGCGCGCGCCGGACGGCCTGGCACTCGTGGAGGAATGCCGGGCGCGCATGGCGGGCTACATGATGGCGGCTGAATTCCGCAATCAGTCCTGGTTCGACGACCAGCATGCGGCGGGGTCGCTCGAATTCCTGCGCGAGCGCGGCATCGTGCATGTGATCGTGGACGCGCCGCCAGACGTGACCAACCGCGTGCATACGCTGTGGGAGGTGACCCAACCCGCACTCGCGATGGTGCGCCTGCATGGGCGCAACACGCAGACATGGAGCGCGACGGGCGCGGCGAGCGCGGCGGAGCGCTTCGACTACGACTATGACGAAGCGGAATTGACTGAACTGGCCGCGCCGATCCGCGCGATCGCGAGGCGGGCGGGTCGCACGCATGTCATTTTTAATAACTGCTTTGAAGACCAGGGGCAGCGCAATGCGCGCACCTTGATGAGCATTCTGGGAAATGATGCGTAATCAATATGGAATGCGGTAAGTCCGCTTTGATAATCTGATTTCACGCCCGCCTCGGATTTTGCGGCTGAGCACCGTGCATCTTTGAATTAATATCGCAGGCATAATGCGAAAAAAAATCCGAGAGACCTATGCCAAAACAAATGCGCGCGCTTTACGGGGCGGCCTGGCAGTTCACTTTCCTGATGTTGCTGATCGACTGCATATGGGCGGCCCGTATCGGCTTTCGGCTCGAGCATAGCGGCGTCGCGCTGGCCATTGCGCTGACTTGCGGCCTCGTTGTGATTGACGCAGTGCTGTGGATCGTTTCGCGCGTACCTTTCAAAAAAGTCGACAGATCGATGTTTTATCGGAACGTGCTCGACGCGTTCTTGTGGATCACCGTTATGGCCACGTTCAGCAAGGTCGGCGTCGTATTCCAGTATCTGTGCGTGACGACGAATTTTCCGCTCGCGACCCATGCATTCATCGCCGCCGACGCCGCGCTCGGATTCCACTGGCCCGATCTCTATCGATGGGTTCAGGCGCACCCGTGGCTGCACACAGCGCTTGCCTGCGCCTATAAGTCCGGCGCCTGTCAGCTCCTCGTCATTCCGGCCATTCTCGCGGTGACCCGCAACACGCAGGACTATGCAGAGTTCGTCGTGCAGTTCATGGTGTCGGCTACGTTGGTGATATTGATCTCTCTGCCCTTTCCGGCTGAAAGCGCCTTCGTGCATTTCGGCATTCACGATCCCAATACGGCCTCGACCGTGTCGGACTTTGCCGTTTTCAGAAGCGGCCACACGAGAGAACTGAATCTGTCATTAGCGCAGGGACTGGTTTCCTTCCCGTCGCTGCATACGATTCTGGCGCTCTGCTACGCGTATGCATTGCGTCACGTTCGTTATGTCTTTCCCGTGGCGATTGCGCTGAACGCCTTAATGATCGTTTCGACGCTCACGCAGGGCGGCCACTACCTGGCCGACGTTCTGTCAGGACTGGTCGCCGGCGCGGTTGTGATCTGCGTGGTCCGCAGGGTCGTTTTCCGGCTGGCCGTTCCGGCCGCCGAGCAGATTCCTTCGGCCGTGACATCGTAAGGTTTGCGTGGCATCGCGCTTTTTAGCCTGCTGCGGGAAATGCAGCTTATATTGATGTTAAGCGTGTTCCTGCATCAACGGGACTACCGGTTCAGCGCAATCGCCGCGCTCGTACCGGCGATCGTGGTCTTGGAGTGGGTGGCTGGCGCGGCATGAAATGCGCGCCACGCACACACCCTGGTATGATGCCCATCGCGCTTCTTTTGCGGAGTCCGGTTCACCAATGCTCCCCGCGCTGCTTTTCCTATCGTCACGAGATCCATCATGCCCGCCCAACACGACAAAGTCCCCGCTGACAGCGCCACGCCGGGCCAGGCCAGGCGCCGAACCATGCCCATTGCGGCGCGCAATCTTCTGATGGTGGCCGTCGGCGTCGCGGTCTTCGCGATCGTGGCGACCGTCGTGCTCTATGGTCCGATCACATACGGCGACGAGATTCCGAACTTCGGCATCATCCTCATGCTGACGGTGCCGGTTATCGCGGGCGTGGCGTTCCGGGTCGGGCTCGATGCGTGGCTTGACAGAAAATGAAGAAAGGACGCCCACCAGCAAGGCGACCGCTCGCCGCACCCGCGACGTGTAAGCCGGTTGACGCCCAGGCACGCAGAAGATGGCATGGCCCGAACCGTACACAGGAAGTCGCGATCTCTAGCGTGGCGAGCCACTGAAAGGCAACACGACCCACACCTCCAGCCCACCACCCTCGCGCGCATGAAACTGCAGATTGCCGCCATGCAGCCGCGCAATCCGCTCGACGATCGCCAGCCCCAATCCCGTACCGCCGCTATGCGAACGCGCATTGCGGCCGCGCTGGAACGGCGCCTTGAGCTGCTCCAGCTCGGCCGCTGAAAGACCCTTGCCGCGATCGCCGACCGCCACATACACCGCCTCGCGCGTCGCCCAGCTTCGTACCGCGAGTCCGGTTCCGGCGTAGACGATCGCGTTCTGCATCAGGTTCATCAAAAGCCGCATCATGCTGATCGGACGATAAGGCACAGGCGGCAGATTCGCGAGAGAGAGATCGAACTCGTGCCCGAGCCCCGCGAAATCGCCCGCGAGCCGTTCGATCAATGCATTCAGATCACCCGGCTCCGGCTGCTCGCGCTCGCCGCTGCCCGCGTAATCCATGAACTGCTGCAGGATCGTTTCGATCTGATCCAGATAGGATTCGGCGGCGACCGCGAAGCTGCTGTCGCTGCCGTCGGGCATCGCCATGGCCATTGAAAGTCGCAGCTTGGTGAGCGGCGTGCGGATGTCGTGCGAGATGCCGGCCAGCATCAGCGCGCGCGTCGCCTCGGCTTGCTGCAACGCTTGCGTCATCTGATTGAAGGCGCCGCTCACGGCGGCGATTTCGGTAGGGCCATCGGTCGGCAGCGGCGCGGGCGTTTCACCGGCGCTCACGCGGCGCGCCGCACGCGTCAACTCCTGGAGCGGCTGGTTCAGGTGGCGCTGGATCACGTAACCGGTCAACGCGGCCAGCGCGCCCAGGCCGAGCGACAGCAGGATGGCGGCGTCGAGTCCATTACCCTGCGCGTCCTCGGGAACCGGCAGCGCGATCCAGTACGGCGCCTGTGGCGCATCGGCCGGGCCGTGCATCCGGATCCACAGGCGCTGGCCACCCACGGACTGCCAGCGCGCCGGCATATCGGCGGGCAAGTGCGCGCGCAAGCTATCGAGAAACAGGTCGCGCTGATAGATGCGATAGGCGCGCATCCAATTCCGCGGCGGCGTCTCAAAGGCTTCGGCCGGCAATTGCGCGCGAGCGTCGAGGCGCGCCGTCAATTCGACGCGCGCCTTGGGTGGCGTTGCCGCGAGCAGATTGTCGAGCGTGGTCACATACGTGGCGAACACAGCCGCGGCGCGCTCGACGCGAGGCCGCTGCACGTAGTGCAGCAGCACGCCGAGCGCGCACACCTGGCTCAACATCACGAGCGCGATCAGCAGCGCGATATTGCGCGCCAGCAGCGTTCTGGGCAGCGCTCTTTGCAGCAGCGAGCGCGTCATGAGTCGACGTCCGCTGCCAGCATGTAACCCACGCCCCACACGGTCTTGATGAAGCGCGGCTTGGACGGATCGGCCTCCACGATCTGCCGGAGCCGCAGCACCTGCACGTCGATGCTGCGATCGAGCGCATCGTGATCGCGGCCCCGCGCGCGCGCCAGCAGATTGTCGCGGCTCACCGGCCGGTTCGGCGACGAGGCGAGCGCGACCAGCAACAACATCTGCGCCGAATGAATGTCCAGCAACTCGCCCGCGCGCGACAGTTGCTGCTTGGCGACATCGAGAGAGAAATCGCCGAAGCGCACGCTTTGCGAGGTCACGGTGACCTCGCCCGATGCGATCTTCTGGCGACGCAGCAGCGCATTGATGCGCGCTACCAGTTCACGCGGCAGGAACGGTTTGGCGAGATAGTCGTCGGCGCCGGTTTCGAGGCCGAGCACCCGGTCGAGCGGGTCGCCCTTCGCGGTCAGCATCAGGATCGGCAAGGTTTGGCCCTGCTCGCGCAGGCGGGCGCAGATGGCGAGGCCGTCCTCTTCGCCGATCATCAGATCGAGCACCAGCAGATCGAACGGTTCGCGCTCCAGATAGCGGTCGAGACGCTTGCCGTCTTCGGCGACTCTCACGTCGAAGCCGTGGCCGCGCAGGAAACGCTGCAGCATGTTGCGCAATTCGACTTCGTCGTCGAGCACGATGATTTTCGCGGGGCGATCCATGCGAAAGCTCCTTGGTTCAGCTGGCGGTTGGTCGGGCATCAGGCACGATCGGAGTATGACGGACCGATGCTTGCGTGTCCGGTGAGCGCCGCGCCGCGCGCCGCGACTCTACGGTCCCGCCCATCGCCACGCGGCTCAGTGCGCTGCCCCGCGTTCCTGCATGAATGCCTCGATCTGCGGCAGGGTGATGTAGCCCGCCTTCTGCGTATCGATTTCATCAAAGTGCTTCGCCAGCATCGGCATGCCGGAGGCGGCCTGATCTTTGGTGAGCTTGCCGTCGTGCGTGGTATTGGCATTCGCAAAGCGCGTTTGCAACTGCTGCACCATGCGCTCCATGCGTTGCGGATTGCCGGCTTGAGGCGCGGCGGTCTGGGCGAACGTGACGGTGGATGCGCTGCACAGCAACACGATAGCGATCAACTTTTTCATGACTGACTCCTTCGTTTGAGCCACCGGCCGTCGCCTGCCTTTTGCCGCGATCCGTTTCGATGACAGACCGAATTCTTGAGGAAGCGCCGCCGGAAGGCAACGCCACAATCATGTCGACTTATGTCACGCGTTTCACCCACCCGCAGCCGATGATGAAGACACTGCGCCATGGGCGCCGGACGTGCATGTATTCACGGGATTGATGCCGGGTTGATGACCCCGAAACGGCTGTGAAAGCAGCATAGGACATGCCGTCGCGAGGAAAGCCTGGTGAATTCCCGTTGTTGTGAGGAATTTGGAGTCGCCGGGAATAAAGCGGTCGGCACACCGGTTACTGAAGGAGACAAACGAAAGAGAGAAGCGCGTGCGATTTCATTCCAACGAATGCGGAATGGGCCTTGCTGGACGTTATTCATCATGCGAGCCATGTCCATTCGTTGGACATATCTGTCCAACTATCGCATTCGCGAGCGCATGCATGAAACCGGCTCGGACAGACCCGAACCGGCGCCACCAGGTAACCCTTGGGGGAAAACATCAGATGAACCATCTGGAAATCGACAGGGAAATCGCCCACCTCGAACGCGTATTCGTGGTCATCTCCACCAACGACCACATTCCGCTGTCCTATTGGCAGCAGCGCCTGCATGGTTTGGTGAAGCCATGTTTAATGCCGTCACAACGAGAACGCGTCGCGCGCCTCGTGGAAATGCTGCGCCTGCTAGAAGAAGCGGAGGAAGTTTTGCGCGCCAAACCTCCGCTACATCGCACCGGCACCCGGTCGTGACGCCGCGCCCTCGAACCAGAGGCGCCGCATTCAGATCTCGCGCACGCGTCTTCAACCGGTCAGTATTCGCGCGCCGAGAGCCAGCACGAGCGCCGGCAGCATCACCAGCGCCCCTACCTTCAGAAACTTCATGAAGCTCACGTCTTCGCCCTCGCGGCGGATCGCGCTGAGCCAGAGGATCGTTGCCAGTGAACCGGTGATGGACAGGTTCGGCCCCAAATCCACGCCGATCAGCAGCGCGTCGATCACGCGCTCCGGGCTGTGGGCCTGCATCACGGTCGAACTGGCGATCAACCCGGCCGGCAGGTTGTTCATCAGATTGCTGCCGATCGCGATGATGCTGCCGGCCCAGCCCGCCGCGGCCAGTTCGTCGTGTTGCGCGGCGCGCTGCGCCAGTTGGGCGAGCGCCGTAATGACGCCGGTGTGATCGAGCATCTCGACGAGCACGAACAGTGCGGCGACGAGCGGCAGCACGCTCCACGAGATCTCGCGGATCATCGGCAGCGGCGATTTGCGCTCCTGGATCAGCACGATCAACGCGGTCAGCGCGCCGAGTATCGCGGTGGGCAAGCCGAGCGCGACATCGAATGCCGAGACCGTCAGCAGCACGGCAGCCGTCACCGCGATGCCCGCCAGCGCCACGCGCCCGCTCGACGACAGTTCGAGCGGTTCGAGATTGGCCTCGCAGGTGCCGGCGAGCGCCTCACGCTGGGTCCAGCGCAGCATCGCGTAGGTCGCGATGATCGACAGGAGCGAGGGCAGCGTGAAGCGCAGCAGCCAGGCGCCGAGCGCCGGCGTGTGAGTGCCGTACAGCACGATGTTGGCCGGATTCGAGATCGGCAGCACGAAGCTCGCCGCATTGGCAATGAACGCGCAGACGAACAGCAGCGGCAACGGATCCGTCTTCGCTTTTTTGGCGGCGGCGAACACGGCCGGCGTGAGGACGACGGCGGTGGCGTCGTTCGATAGAAAAGCGGTGATCACCACGCCGACCAGATAGACGAGCAGGAAAAGCTTGCGCGGCGAGCCTTGGGCGTGATTGACCGCGAGCACGGCCACCCAGTCGAACAACCCTTCACGGCGGCCCACTTCCGACAGCAGCATCATGCCGAAGAGGAACAGATAGACGTCGGTGCCCTTGCCGATCGCCTCGATCGCCAGATGCACGGGCAATAGCCCGAGCGACACCAGCAGCAACGCGCCGGCCACGGCCCAGACAGCCTCCGGCCATTTGAACGGCCGGGTGATGACACCCGCCGTGGCGACCGCGGCGATGCCCCAAGACAGAAAAATGGAATTCACAACGTAAGCCCTAGATTCTTGATAAGTGCGAGCACGGGATTTCGCCCTCGCTTCGCAGCCGCACCATGAGCCGGCGGCCGCAGGCGCTCACTTTAGCAAGTTGCGCGCCTGCGGCGAAGCCGTTGGCCGCGCTTCATCCCACCCGGCTCACCGCGGCGATGCAGTCGCGCCCGTTGTCCTTCGCGCTGTACAACTGCGTATCCACCAGGTTGACGAAGGCCACCGGGTCGCCCGCCTCTGCCGGAATCGTCGTGCCGACGCCGAAGCTGGCCGTCACCGTCTGCCGGAACGGCGAGCGCTCATGCGCGATCTGCTCGGCGGAAATCCGCTCGCGGCAACGCTCGGCCACCTGGCGCGCGGCCTCGGCGCCGGTGTTGGGCAGGATCAGCACGAACTCTTCCCCGCCGAAGCGGCCGACGAAGTCACCCGGCCGCACCGCGCCGCTCAGCACGCCGGCCAGCCGCCTCAGGCACTCGTCGCCCTGCACGTGCCCGTAGTAATCGTTGTAGGACTTGAAGAAGTCGATATCGACCATGACCAACGAGAGCGGCGCCGCATGGCGCAAGGCCGCGCTCCATTCCCGTTGCAGGTTGGCGTCGAACGCGCGCCGATTGCCGACGCCCGTCAGGCCGTCCCTGAACGACAGCGCCTCGAGTTCCCGTTGCAGCGCGGCCAGTTTCTCCTCGGTCTTCTTGCGCTCGCTGATATCGAACATGAAGCCGACCAGCGATTCCACCTCGCCCTGCGCGTCGCGCACCACATGCACCACGTCGCGCAGCCACACGTATTCACCCCGGCTCGTCAATGCGCGATAGTCGGCTTCGTGATCGGTGCCGGCCTTCGATTGCGCCACGCAGAATTCGACCACCTTGTCGCGGTCGTCCGGATGCATGCGCGCCGCCCAGTCCTGCACGGTTTTCCAGCTAGCGGGCGCCCAGCCGAGCAGGGCTTCGATCTGCGGGCCGATATAGGCGAACTCCATGGTCGCCCAATCGATCTTCCAGGGAATCGCCCTGGTCGATTCGAGCAACGTGCGGTAGACCGCCGCGTCGTGCTCCAGGTAGCCTTCCACCCCGGCTGCGGCAGCCGCCGTGTCGTGCCGCAGAAAATCCGCGCCGAGCGCGACAGCGTTGTTATCGATTCTGTTCATTGGCCTCAACTCTCCTCGCGGTTCAGCCGGCAAATTACCACAGCGCCCTGTCGCGCGGCCCGTTAAGGCCGCCGCCGCGCGTTATTCCAGCGACATTAGCGTCACGGTTACAACAATGTGTTCTCTTCTGCATGCCTATTCAGTTTTCATTGGCATCCCTACCATCCGCACTTCATCTGCATTTATCTGCATTCGTCGGTTATCGCCGACGCCCCACGAGCGCGACACAATGAAATCCAGCCCTGCCCAACCAGACCGCTACCACGGCGCCGCCATTGCCTTGCACTGGCTGATCGCGGCGTTGATGATCTGCGGCTTCTATATCGGCTGGATCATGACCGATATCCCCGGCTTCACGCCCACCAAGCTCAAATATTTCTCCTGGCACAAGTGGATCGGCGTGACCGTGTTCGTGCTCGCCGTGGCCCGCGTGCTGTGGCGCGCCACCCACCGCGCGCCGGCGCTCGACAGCGCCACGCCCGCCTGGCAGAAGGCCGCCGCGCATCTCGTGCACGCCGTGCTGTACGTGTTGATGCTGGCCATTCCGCTGTCCGGCTACTTCTATAGCTCCGCTGCCGGCATTCAGGTGGTGTATCTGGGCATCGTGCCGCTGCCCACCTTGATCGGCCCGGATCAGGCGCTCAAGGCGAGCCTGCGCACCGTCCACGTGCTGCTCAACTACACGTTGCTCGCCCTCGTTGCAATGCATGTGGCGGCGGCGCTCAAGCATCAGTTCCTCGACCGCGATGGATTGCTCGCGCGGATGGTTCCGTTCCTCAAGTAACTGACCGGCAGGCAACTCATAGCAGACGGACCGCAGGTCATTGGCAACGGTTTGTTGGCAATCAAATTCCCAGCGGTGCGCAATCAACGCACGCGGGTTCGATAGGATGCGTACCACTATGAAATCAAACTTTTATCTCTCCGCTCACCGTGTCACGCTCGCCGGCATAACGGCCATCTCGCTGTTTGGCGCGAGCTTCGCGCACGCCGATGTCGACACGAGCAAGAGCACCGTCATTGCCACCACGAAGCAGATGAACGTGCCCGTCGACGGCAAGTTCAGGAAGTTCTCGGCGCAACTGACTTTCGATCCGGCCAAACCGACCGCCGGCAGCGCCAATGTGTCGATCGACACGGGCAGCTACGACCTCGGCGCCGACGACTACAACAAGCAGGCCCAAGGCAAGGAATGGTTCGACAGCGCCGCCTACCCGGCCGCGACCTTCGTCTCCAGCGCGATCGCGCCGGCGGGCGGCAATCAGTACAAGATCACCGGCAAGCTCACCATCAAGGGCAAGTCGCAAACCGTGGTGGTGCCCGTCACCATTGCAAGCCAGGGCGCTACGCAAACCTTCGACGGCGCGTTGCCGATCAAGCGCTCGCAATTCGATGTCGGCACCGGCGAATGGAAAGACACCTCCGTGGTCGCCGACGAAGTCGTCATTAAATTTCACCTCGTCGCTTCGAAGAAATAACCCGACACCGAAGCGTCGCCGCACTTTCTGAAACCTGGAGAACACCTTGAAGAAACAACTTTTGCTCGCCGCAGGCGCGCTGGCCGCCGCATTGTCCTTTAACGCCATGGCAGCCGACACGTACCAACTCGACCCGACGCACACCTACCCGAGCTTCGAGACCGACCACTTCGGCGGTATTTCGGTCTGGCGCGGCAAGTTCAAGAAGAGCAGCGGCACCGTGGTGCTGGATCGCGCGGCGAAGACCGGCACGGTGGACGTGACGATCGACATGAGCTCGGTGGACATCGGCAACGACAAGCTCGACGCGGAACTGGTCACGGACAAGTTCTTCGACGCCGCCAAGTATCCGACCGCGTCCTACAAGGGCACGCAGATCCGCTTCGACGGCGACAAGCCGGTGGAAGTGATCGGCACGCTGACGATGCACGGCATCACCAAGCCGGTCAATCTGAAGATCGAATCGTTCAAGTGCTTTGTCAACCCGATGCTCAAGCGTGAAGTGTGCGGCACGGAATCGACCGCGACGTTCAATCGCGACGACTTCGGCGTCGACTTCGGCAAGGCCTACGGCTTCAAGATGCAGACCACGCTGCACATCCAGGCCGAAGGCATCAAGCAGTAAACCGCTGCCTTTCAGGCCGGCGTCAGGCGGTTGCGGCAACCGGTCTCTGTACCGGCATGTCGCCGCAACCCGCCCCTACCTGAGTACACCGGCCGGTTCCGTCGCTCAGCCGACCAGCCGCTCACGAGCGAGCGGAACGTATCCTTTTTCGAGTGCCGTGTGCGTGCCGAACGGGTCTTCTGTGGAAGTAATTATCGAAGCGCCGCAACGGTTCAAGTCACCGAATAGCCCTATAAAACAGGGCTATTTTTCATGTCGCGTGCGATTAAATCGCGTGTTCGGCATGTTTTACGCGTCATAAATTCCGTTTTCTCCGCAACCCAAAACTTGAGCGCGAAGAGCTGCCATAAGTACCCGCTATTCATTCATTTGAACCGCTCGGTTAAACCGTAAAGTCGCCAGCACGGAAATAATCCTTTGTCGGGAGACTGTGCGGTGAAATTGGTAAAAAATGCGGCTGTGGTCGCGGCGTTGGCGGCGACGATGGTGGGAGCAGCACAGGCGCAGGAGATTTATGTTCACGGCGGCTCGCTCGGCGCCGGTGTGGGCGCGGCGCTGCCGCTGACCTCATGGGCGGGCGTGCATGCGGAAGTCGAAGGCTTTGGCCTGTCGCATTCGGTCCACGCCAACGACAACGAATACGACGGTCACCTCAAGCTCTTGCAGGGCGGCCTGTATCTCGACCTGTTCCCGTTCAGCTCCAGCGGTTTTCGCGTCACGGCCGGCGCGCTCATCAACGACGACGAACTGAGCGCCCACGCCGTGCCGAACGCGCAAGGCAACTACAAGATCGGCGACGACTACGTGCCGGCCGTGGCCGCCGCGCCATCGGCCACGGTCACGCTGCCGCGCGTCATGCCCTATCTCGGCATTGGTTACGGCCATAAGCCGGTTTCGAAGGGTTTCGGGCTGACGCTCGATCTCGGCGTCGCCTACGGCCGTCCGCGCACCACCTATAACGTGCCGGCGATCTATTCGATGTTCACCACGCAGGCAAATATCGACGAGCAGGAACGCAAGATCAGCGACAAGGTGGAGCGCTACAAGGTTTATCCGGTGCTGCAGATCGGCGTGAGCTACCGCTTCTGAGCGGTCCTTGCGGCGGCAGAGCAAGGTAGTATTACGGTTTGGCTTTTGTTGTCATCCGTTTTCTCCATCCCATGAGTTCTGCAGGCCGCCACATCGCGCACCTCGACATGGACGCGTTCTACGCGTCCGTCGAACTCTTGCGCTATCCGGAATTGCGGGGCCAGGCGGTGGTGATCGGCGGCGGCCGCAGCGGCGTGCCGCAAACGCTCGAAGACGGCACCCGCCGTTTCGCCAGGCTGCGCGACTACGCGGGCCGCGGCGTGGTAACCACCTCCACTTACGAAGCCCGCGCACTCGGCGTGTTCTCGGCCATGGGCATGATGAAGGCGGCCATGCTCGCGCCGGACGCCATCCTGCTGCCCACCGACTTTGACTCGTATCGCCACTACTCGCGCCTCTTCAAGGCGGCGGTCGCCACCTTCACGGACCGTATCGAAGACCGCGGCATCGACGAAATCTATATCGATCTGACCGACGTGCCGGGCGAGCCGCGCGAGACCGCCGCGCGCATCAAACAGGCGGTCAATCAGGCCACCGGACTCACCTGCTCCATTTGCGTGGCGCCGAACAAGCTGCTGGCGAAGATCGGCTCCGAACTCGATAAACCCAACGGACTCACGATCCTCACGCCGGCCGATGTGCCGCTGCGCGTGTGGCCGCTGCCGGTGCGCAAGGTCAACGGCATCGGGCCGAAGGCCGCGGAAAAGCTGACCGCGCTCGGTCTCGCCACGGTCGGCGACCTGGCCGCGGCAGATGCGGGACTGTTGCAGGACCACTTTGGGCGCAGCTACTCGGCGTGGCTCATGCAGGTCGCGCAGGGCCAGGACGAGCGGCCGGTGGTGGTCGAATCGGAGCCCAAGTCGATGAGCCGCGAAACGACCTTCGAGCGCGATCTGCATCCTCGTCACGACCGCCCGGCGTTGTCGAGCTCGTTTACCGGCTTGTGCGTGCGGGTGGCGGAAGATCTGGTGCGCAAAGGCTACGTGGGTCGCACGGTGGGTATCAAGCTGCGTTACGACGATTTCCGCACCGTCACGCGCGATCTGACGCTGGATGCGCCGACCGCCGACGCCGCCGAGATCCGCCGCGCCGCAACCGAATGCCTGCGCAGAGTGGAATTGAACCGCAAGCTGCGGCTGCTCGGTGTGCGCGTAAGCGCCTTGAGCCCGGCCAACGCGCTGCCGCCGCAAAGGCGGCTGCCGGTTCAGGCCGACTTGCCCTTTACCAGCGACGAATAATCCGCCGACCCGGCCGCAGCGCTTGCGTTCGCCCGCACCGGCCGCATGCCGGCTTCGACCGGCAGCGCCGCGACCGAGAACGCAAAGGTGTTGATGCCGTGCGCGCTCTGCGCCGACACCGTACCGCGATGCATCTCCGCAATCGCTTTCACGATCGCGAGACCCAGCCCGTGGTTTTCGCGGCTATTGGTGCGCGAGACCTCCGCGCGATAAAAACGGTCGAACAGATGTTCGAGCACGTCCGGCGAAATCGGTGCACCGGGGTTGGCCACCGCGACGCGCACCTGATCCTCTTCATTCACGATCGTCACGTTGATCTCCGCGCCGGGCTCGCAATGCTGGATGGCGTTCATCAACAGGTTCGTGCAGGCGCGGCCGAACAGCGAGCGGTTCACGCGCGCCACGGCGTCACCGCGCAATTGCGCATGCACTCGCGCTTCTTCGAGCGGAATCTCGAGAAACTCCAGCGTGTGTGCGACTTCCGCGGCCAGCGACACTTCGACCAGACCAGTTGCCCGCTCGCCCTGATCGGCGCGGGCGAGGAACAGCATGTCGTTGATGATCGCGCGCATGCGCTCGAATTCTTCGAGGTTCGATTGCAACGTATGGCGCAGATCGTCGACCGAACGATTGCGTGTCAGCGCCACTTCCGTCTGGCCGATCAGAATCGTCACCGGCGTGCGCAGTTCGTGAGCCACGTCCGCATTGAACGATTCGAGGCGGCCGTAGGCGCCGTCCAGCCGCTCGAGCGCGCCGTTGAAGGAATTCGCCAGGTCGCTCAATTCGAGCGGCAGCGCGGCCGTGTTCAGACGCTGCGAGCGATTGTTCGGGCTGACGGCGGACGCGTCGCGCGTGAGGCGCGTGAGCGGCGCGAGACCGAGCCGGGTGACGGAGTAGCTGAGCAACAGGACAGCAAGACTGCCAAGCGCCGACAGCGCGGCGAGTGCCGAGCCGAACACGCGCATGGTGCGCACGTTGGGCGAGTAGCTCGCGGCCACCTGCAATTGAACCGGCGGACGCGCGCCGTAGGCCGGGATCGTCACCGTGGAGGTGAGCATGTCCTGACCGCCGCCGGCCGGCGTCACGCGTGTATAGCCGCCCGGCCAGCTCGTCACCACCGGACCGTCCACCAGCTTGCCGTAATGAAAGTATGGGTCGGTGCTCGACACCGCATAGACGGTGCTGCCGTCGTGCGGCGTCATGTCAGTGAGTTTTTCGCGCGCCATGCGCCATTTTTCCGGCGTGACCGCGTGATAGACAATGATGCGCGCAATCTGCGTGCGATCGTCGAGCGACTCGCGCAGATGATGTTCGAGCTGCGTGCGCAGCACCAGAAAGAGCCCCGTGCCGACCAGCGTGAACACGAACAGTGCGACGAACGCGAACATCATGGCGAGGCGCCGGGCGATCGAACGGTTCATGACTGCTCCGCCTCCTCGCGCACTTCGAGCACGTACCCCATGCCGCGCACGGTGTGCAGCAGCTTGGAGGAAAACGGGCCGTCGAGTTTGGCGCGTAATCGTTTGATCGCGGTTTCGACCACGTTCGTATGGCTGTCGAAATTGACGTCCCAGACGAGTTCGGTAATCGCGGTCTTCGAGAGTATGTCGCCTTGCCGGCGCGCCAGCACGCTGAGTAACTGGAATTCCTTGGCGGTCAGGTCGAGGCGCACGCCGTCGCGGGTCGCGCGCCGGCCGATCAGATCGACGAACAGATCGCCCACGGAAATCAGCGTGGATTCCTGCGAACGGGTGCGCCGCGCCAGCGCGTGCAACCGTTCGACCAGTTCGAGAAACGAAAAGGGTTTGGTGAGGTAGTCGTCCGCGCCTTCGCGCAAGCCGCGCACGCGGTCGTTCACATGGTCGCGCGCGGTGAGCATGATGACCGGCGTCGATTTGCGCATGCGCAGTGCCTTCAGCACGCTGAAGCCGTCGCGTTTGGGCAGCATCACGTCGAGGACGATCACGTCGTAATCGAATTCGGTGGCCAGATGCATGCCTTCCTCGCCGTCGAGTGCGACGTCGACGACCCAGCCCTGCTCTGTCAAACCGGAGCGCAGGTAGTCCACCACCTTGTGCTCGTCTTCAACAATCAGCAATTTCATGCGCGTCCCCTTGTCTGTGCATTATACGAAACGCCTCGCCGCTCCCCTGCGTCCGCGCTACTCATGATCCATCGGCTCACCGCGCGGGAGCCATTGCCTCCTTCGTGTCGCCGGGCTGCGTGCTCTTCGGCGTGTCCGCCATATCCGCGCCGACGTCCCAGCCACCGCCGAGCGCCTTTACGAGCGATACCGACAGCGTCATCTGCTGGCCGTGAATCTGCACGTCCTGGCGCTCGCTGGTCAAGAGCGACTGCTGCGCGGTAATGACGTCGAGGTAAGCGACGAGGCCGCCCGAATAGCGGTCGTTGGCGAGCGCCAGCAGATGCTGCGCGTCGGTCACGGCCTCGCGCGACTGCCTGGCCGCGCCGTCCAGCACGGAGAGTCCGGTAATGCCGTCCTGCACCTGCTGGAACGCGGTGAGCACGGTCTGGCGGTAGTTCGCCTCGGTGGCCTTGTAGCCTTCGCTCGCGAACTGCACGTTGGCCGCGCGGCGGCCGCCGTCGAACAGCACCTGGCCGACCGCCGCGCCGAGCGTCCACATCAGCGTGGGCGCGCTCAGCAGGCTGGCGAACTGCGTGCTTTCCCAGCCAATGCTCGGTGTCAGCGTCAGACTCGGGAAGAACGCCGCCTTGGCGACGCCAATCTGCGCATTCGCCGCGGCCATCGCGCGCTCCGCCGAGGCGATATCCGGCCGCCGTTGCAGCACGTCGCTCGGCACGCCGAGCGGAATCGACGGCACCTGGACATCGACCACTTTGGGTGCGATCGAGAACTGCGGCGCGGGCACGCCGACCAGCGCGGCAATCGCATGTTCGAACTGCGCGCGCTGATTCAGGAGCAGTTGCGCCTGCACGCGTGTCGAGTCGAGCAGCGACTTCTGTTGCAGCACGTCGAGTCCCGACACCGAACCGAGATCGTGTTCCGTCGTGACGTAGTCGAGCGCCTTCTGTTGCAGTTTCACCGATTGATTCAGCACGTCGATCTCGGCGTCGAGTTCGCGCAGCGAGAAATAGTCGGTGGCGAGATCGGTGGTGAGAACGAGGCGTGCGTTGGCGAGGTCGTCCGCCGATTGCTGTGCGGATGCCACCGAGCCTTCCACTTCACGCCGTATCCTGCCGAATAGATCGGTGTCGTAGTTGATGGTGGGGCCGAGCTGCACGTTGTTCTGCACGGTCGACGTGGTGGGCGTGCCGTAATTGGTCCGCGGGCGATCCTGCGAAATCCGGAAACGCGATGCCTGTGCCGCCAGATCGACTTCAGGAATCTGCTGCGCGCGGGTGTTCGCCAGCGTCGCCCTGGCTTGCTCATAGTGCGCGCTGGCCGCCACCAGCGTCTGATTCTGCGCGAGCGCCTGGGTTTCCAGCGTGGCAAGCGTCGGATCGTTGAACGCACTCCACCAGTCCGGCGAAATCGGCGCATGCGACGGCACGGCCACGCGCCAGTACGAATCGGTTTGCCAGGTAGGCGGCACCTCGGCCTGCGGCCGCTGATAGTTGGGCCCGACCGTGCACGCGGCCAGCAACGCCGTGCCCGCGAGCGTCGTTATCGCACGCCCTGTGGCCACGCGCTTCACGACGCCCCCTTGCCGTTGGCCCGCGGCGGCTGGATCTGCACGTGATCGCCGTCCGCGATCGAATCGCTCGGGTTGATGATGACCTTGTCGTTGGCCTCGATCCCGCTTTCTATTTCGAGCGACTGTCCGAGGTCTTGCGCAATCACGATCTTATGCAACTGCACGTTGCCGTTCGCGTCGACCACCGCGACGCGCGGGCCTTCGGCGCGGAACAGCAGCGCGTTGCCCGGCACCATCAACTGCGCGTGGGCGACTGCCGGCACCGCGACCTGCACGTAAGCACCGGGTCGCAGCTTGTCGTCGGGATTCGGCAGCGTCACTTCGACCTGCAACGAACGGGTGGGCACGTCGATCGCGCCGGACATGTGCGTGATGGTGCCGTGGAATTGCTGGCCCGGCAGTTCGGCCTGCGTCACCACCACCTTCTGTCCCACCGACACGTTTTGCGCGTATGCCTGCGGCAATTGCACATAGACACGCAGCGGGTCCGACTGCGCAAGCGCGAAGAGCGCGCGGCTCGTGCCGCTGCCCGCGTCGATCAGGTCGCCGACATCCACATTGCGCTGCGTGACCACGCCCGCGAACGGCGCAACGATGCGCTTGAACGATTCGAGCTGCTGCAGGCGCTTGACGTTGGCGTCGGCAGCGGCCAGGTTGGCGACGTCCTGCGCATACGTGCTCTGCCGTTCGTCGAGCTCCTGTTGCGAGACCGCGTCGCGCTGGCGCAATTGCTGCCAACGGTCCAGCGAGCTTTTGGCGAGGCCGAGGCTCGAACTGGTTTGCTGACGCTGCGCCAAAGCCTGCGCGAGTTCCTGATCGATTTCCGGCGTATCCAGATCGGCGAGCAGTTGGCCCTGCTTCACGCGCGTGCCGATATCGGCGTACCAGTGCAGCAGATAACCCGTGGAGCGCGCATAGATCGGCGATTCGACATAGCCGCGCAGCGTACCCGGTAGCAGCGTATTGCCGCCGCCTTCGGTCTGGGTCGGGCTCACCACGTTCACGTACTGCGTGGCGTTCTGCTTCGTGGTCTCCGCCACCGAACGGTTTTGCATCACGTTCGCGATCACGGTGCGCAACGCCCCGACGGCGAGCAGCGCCAGCACGATCCAGACAGCGATTTTGGCGCGTTTCCATTCGCGATGGCGCGGCGGCAAGGCGTGGCCGCCTTCGGTCTCTCGCGAGGGAATCGCTAGCGATGCATGAGTTTTTTCGGTCATCTCAGTCAGCCATCTCAGTCAGCCGTCAATTAACTTTACGCGGGCTTGCCGGCGCCGCCGTGGTCCGGCGTCGGGCCATCGTGGCCATCGCCGTGGGAGTCTGCGTGGTTCGCGCCGCCGTCGTCGCCATCGTCACGGTGGCGGCGTGCGAGCCGCGTGTGAATGGCCGCGAACACGAGCGGCACGAAAAACAGCGTGGACACCGTGGCGAATAGCAATCCGCCGATCACCGCGCGGCCGAGCGGCGCATTCTGCTCGGCGCCTTCGCCGAGACCGAGCGCCATCGGAATCATGCCGATGATCATCGCAAACGCGGTCATCAGCACCGGCCTGATCCGGCTCGCACCGGCTTCGAGCGCGGCGGTCAACGGCGGTGCGCCGGCGGAAAGCCGTTGGCGCGCGAACGACACCATCAGAATACTGTTGGCGGTAGCCACGCCCATCGTCATGATCGCGCCGGTCAAGGCCGGCACACTCAGATGCGTGCCCGTCAGGAACAGCATCCAAACAATGCCCGCGAGCGCCGCGGGCAACGCGCTGACGATAATCAGCGGATCGACCCACGACTGGAAATTCACCACGATCAACAGGTACACCAGCACGATCGCCATCGCCACGCCGAGTCCCAGCCCGAAGAACGAACTGCGCATGGTCTGCACCTGGCCGCGCACGGTAATCTGACTGCCGCGCGGCAGCGACGCGCGCATGTTGTTCACGAGCTGGTCGACCTGATTCGCCACGCTGCCCAGGTCGCGCTTCTCGACGCTCACATACAGGTCGATCACCGGCTTGATGTTGTAGTGCGTGACTTCCGCGAACTGGTTTTGCGGCGAGACCCGCACCAGGTTGCCGAGCAACTGCGTCGGGCCGTTGGCCGAGCCCGACACCGGCGTGCGCAACAGTTCATCGATCGACGAGACCTGATACTGCGGCGTCTGCACCGCCGCGTTGTATTCAACGCCGTTCTTGTTGTTGAACCAGAAACCCGGCGAGGTCTGCGAACTGCCCGACAAGGAAATGAGCACGTTCTGCGCCACGTTGCTCGCGCTCAGATTGAGCTGCTGCAAACGCGTGCGATCCATCTGAAGGTTGATCGCCGGTTCATCCAGCTTCTGCTGAATGTGGGTATCCACCGTGCCGGGAATCAGGCGCACCTGTTTCAGCAGCTTGCGCGCGACGTCGAAGTTGCCCTCCTGATTCGCGCCGGAAATCTGCACGTCCACGGCGGCGGGCAAGCCGAAGTTGAGAATCTGCGTGACGATGTCGGCCGGTTGAAAGAAGAACTCGACGCCCGGAAATCGCTGCGGCAGGATCGCGCGCAGTTTGTCCATGTAGATTTGCGACGGCTCGTGGTCTTCATTGAGCGCCACCTGGATCTCGCCGTCGAGCGTGCCGATCGTGCCCGCATTGCTATAGGAGAGGTTGATGCCGCTATAGGGCAAACCGAGGTTGTCGAGAATCGTGCCGAGTTCTTTAGCGGGCACTACCTCGCGGATCACATTTTCGACCTGGTCGGCCAGACGCGCGGTTTCCTCGATGCGGGTGCCCGTCGGCGCACGCATGTGCAGGCGAATGTCGCCAGCATCCACACTCGGGAAAAAGTCTTCGCCGAGCACGAAAATCAGGCCCATCGACACGACGCAAAAACCGAGAAACACGCTGCCGAACACACCACGGCGCACCAGCACACTGCTGAGTATCATGATGTAGCCGGCGCGCATGCGCTCGAATCCGCGATCGAAACGGTGATAGATGCGCATGAACGGATTCGGCTTCGCGCCCTCTTTCGGTTTGTGCGCGTGCCCCATCAACAGCATCGCCAGGGTCGGCACCAGCGTACGCGACAGAACGTACGACGCCAGCATGGCGAACACCACGGCCTCGGCGAGCGGCACGAAGAGATACCGCGCCACGCCGGTCAGGAAGAACATCGGCACGAACACGATACAGATACACAATGTCGACACCAGCGCCGGAATCGCGATTTCGCCCGCGCCATCCAGAATCGCATCGTGCAGATTCGTGCCCATATGCAAGTGCCGTTCGATGTTCTCGATCGTCACCGTGGCATCGTCCACCAGAATCCCGACCGCCAATGCCAAACCGCCGAGCGTCATGATGTTGATCGTCTGCCCGAGCGCATGCAGCGCGATCAGCGAGGACAGGATCGACAGCGGAATCGAGATCGCGATGATGCAGGTGCTGCGCCAGTTGCCGAGAAACAGCAGGATCATCGCCGCGGTCAGCGCGGCGGCAACCAGCGCCTCGCGCACCACGCCCTGCACGGCCGCTTTAACGAACACCGATTGATCGAATAGCGGCGTGATCTTCAGGTCCGGCGGCAGTGCCGCCTCAGCGCCCGGCAGCAGGCCACGCAGCGTGTTGACGATCGAGAGCGTCGACGCACTGCCGTTCTTGAGCACCGACATCAGCACGCCGCGATGGCCGTCCTGCCGCACGATATTGGTCTGCGGCGAGAAGCCGTCGCGCACGTGCGCGACTTCCCTCAGATACGTCGTGGCGCCGTTGAGCGTACGCACCGGAATATCGTTGAGCCCTTCCACCGTGGCGGGCGAACCGTTCATGTTGATCGTGTATTCCTTCGGTCCGATCTTCGCCGTACCGGTCGGCAGAATCAGGTTTTGCGCGTTGAACGCGCTGACCACGTCGGATGGCGTCAGGCCTTTGGCAAGCAATGCGCGCGTGTTCAGATCGACCGAGATCAGCCGCGATTTGCCGCCGTAGGGGTACGGCACGGCCGCGCCCGGAATCGTCACGAGTTGCGGGCGCAGAAAGTTCAGCGCCGTATCGTTGAGCGCCTGCTCCGAGAGCTTTGGGCTCGACAGGCCAAGCTGGATCACCGGAATACTGGAGGCCGAGTAGCTGATAACCAATGGCGGCGTGGCGCCGGGCGGCATCTGCTTGAGCTGCGCCTGTTCGACGGCCACCGTCTGCGCGATCGCGGTCTGGATGTTCGCCGTCGGCTGCAGGAAAACCTTCAGAATCGTAATGCCCGCGAGCGATTGCGATTCGATGTGTTCGATGTCGTTGACCGTGGTAGTCAGACTGCGCTCGTTCACCGACGTAATGCGGTTGGCCATGTCTTCGGCCGACAAGCCCGTGTAGGTCCAGATGATACTGACCACCGGAATATTGATTTCCGGCAGCACGTCGACCGGCGTGGTGAACAGCACGAATGGCGTCGCCAGCAAGATCAGAATGGCCATCACGATGAACGTGTATGGCCGTTTAAGCGCAACGTTGACGATCCACATTGAAACGTGCCCGAGAGAATGCAGGTAAGGGATGGGTGAATCTGCGCCTATGCTAGATCGATAGCACCAACGCCTGCATGGCGCGAAAATGGCGGAATTGTCAGGAAGGCTAATGTAAGAAAACGGGGCGCTTGAGACGGGACGCAGTTTGCTGACAAGCAAACGTTTGATACCCAAAGATAGGCGAGATTGATGCGCGCCTTGACGCGATGCTCCGCGCCGGCATCGCGGAACATCGCACAGATTGATTTGCGCAAAGCAAATACTTCACGCTTGTTGAAAGCTTAGTCGATCACTGTCCACTTGCCATTTCGCCGGCACTTTCAGCAGTGCCGGTTCTGGCGTTCAGTTCGGCTTCAGCGTGAATGGCCGGCATTACTTGGCGAACAACGACGACATATCCGCGAACGCCTTGAACTCCAGCGCATTGCCCGACGGATCGAGGAAGAACATGGTGGCCTGCTCGCCCACTTCGCCCTTGAAACGCACGTGCGGCTCGATGATGAAGTCGATGCCCGCTTTCTGCAGTTTGTCCGCCGCAGCCTGCCACTGCGCCATCGAGAGCACCGCGCCGAAATGACGGACCGGCACGGCGTCGCCGTCGACCTTGCTGGTCTGACGGTGGCCGATTTCTTCAGGCGCGAGATGGGCGACGATCTGATGACCGTAGAAATTGAAATCGACCCATGCGTCCGAGCTGCGCCCTTCCGGACAGCCCAACAGGTCGCCGTAAAACTCGCGCGCGGCGGCAAGGCTATGAACAGGGAACGCCAGATGGAACGGCGGCAAGGCGGTGTCGGCAACGCTCATGATGGGGAAACTCGCTGATTGGAATTGGGTTGAACGTGCCGGCGCTCCACGCCACACGCGTAAGGCCAAGTTTAACCATGACTAAAAATGGTGAAAAACGATATATATTTGACCTGACCCACACCAAAATCGATCAATCGATCATGCTGAGCGAACTCAAGACCTTTATCGCCGTGAGTCAGTACGGCACGTTTTCCGGCGCCGGCGCGCGGATCGGCCTGACGCAATCCGCCGTGAGCGCGCAGATGCAGCGGCTCGAACAGGAACTTGGCTTTGCGCTATTCGACCGTACCGGCCGCTCCGCCACGCTCAACGACGCCGGCCGCGAAACGCTCGCGCTCGCCGAGGAAATGATGACGCTATACGCCCGGCTCTCCGAACGCGGCGCGGGCGCGGCGGAAAGCGGCATGCTACGGGTGGGCGCCATTGCTTCCGCGCAAGTGTCGTTTCTCGCCGATGCGCTGGCGCGTTTTCGCGAAGACCGGCCCGGTTGGCGAATTCGCGTCGTGCCGGGCGTGTCGCTGGGCTTGCTGGGCCAAGTGGATTCCGGCGAACTGGATCTGGCCGTCATTATCAAACCGCCCTTCGCGCTGCCGTCCGAACTCGAATGGCGCACGCTCGTCACCGAACCGTTCGTGCTGCTCGTGCCCAAGACGCTCGTGCGCGGCAAGGGCCACGCCCGATCGTGGCGCGAGCTGTTGCGCAGCGAGCCGTTTATCCGCTACGACCGCACGTCGTTCGGCGGCAGACTGGTCGACCGGTTCCTGCGGCGCTCGCGGCTGAACGTACACGATGTGATCGAACTGGATGAGTTACAGGGGATCGTGCAACTGGTCGCGCGCGGCATCGGCGTGGCGCTGATTCCGGATAGCGCGGGACTCGGCAACTGGCCCGCCAACGTCGCCGCGCTCGAACTCGGCGAGGCGACGTTTCACCGTGAGATCGGACTCGTGCAGCGTCCACGGCATAGCCGGCAGGCGGTGGCAGGCGCGCTCGCCGATTGCATCGGCATGGCGGCAAAAGCGTGAAGCGCTGCGCGTACGCATGATTGTGCCGTTGCGGGAGCGGTCAACTGTATCTGTGAGACTCGTGCGGCCCCATGCAGAATCCTCATTCGCGTGACGCTTACCGCTTTCCGCCCGTGTGCGCGCCGCACGGTTTGCCCGCCGCCGAGGTTCAGCCCATGACCGCCAGCCCCTTCCTCACTGCCGATGTCCTGATTGCCTACAGTGCGTACTTCGTCGGCACGGCAAGTCCCGGACCGAGCAATCTCGCCATCATGTCGCTCGCCATGAGCGCGGGCCGCCGATCCGCCTTGACCTTCGCGCTCGGCGTGGTGTCGGGGTCGTTCTTCTGGGCGCTGCTGGCGTCACTGGGTTTGTCCGCGGTGCTCGCCACGTACTCGGAGTGCCTGGTGGCGATCAAGGTCGCTGGCGGACTGTATCTGCTGTGGCTCGGTTTCAAATCCGCACGCTCGGCCTTGCGCGCCGAGGCATTGCCCAGCGCCACGACACGGCAGGACGCAACGCTCAAGCGCCTGTATCTGCGCGGGCTGCTGCTCCATCTCACCAATCCGAAAGCGATTCTCGTCTGGCTGTCGATCGTTTCGCTGGCCATGTCACCCGCGAGCGGCACGTCGCACACCGCGCCGGTCGTGCTCGGTTGCATGTGCATCGGCGTATCGGTGTTCAGCAGTTATGCGGTGCTGTTTTCGACCGCTTCCGCGCGGCGCATCTATGTGGCGATCCGGCGCTGGCTCGACGGCTCGCTCGCGATCATGTTCGGAATCGCCGGCATCAAGATGCTGACTTCAAAAAGCTGAGCGCGCTTCGAGACATCCACCGCTCTGCGATACTGTCGCCGTGACGACTGAAGCGGATAAGCGAACACGATGAGCGGCGGTAATGAAGTGAACCCGGCAACGCAGCGCTCGCCGCGGCAGAAGCGGTTCTATCTCGCGGGCATGGTCGCGCTCGTGGCCGGCGTGATCGCGGCGGCGATCATCTATGCGACAGCACCACCGCCGGACAGCGCCGTCTCCATGTACAGCATGGCCGATCCACGCTATCAGATCGAATTGCAGCGCATCGGCGGCAATGCGGCGGTGCTGATGGCGCAATTTCATCAATGGTTCGACGGGCTTTGGCACGGCACGGCGCTCGCTTATACGGTGGCCGTGCTGGGCATCGCCATCGCGGGCATGTGTTTCTTTATCGGCCATTTCTTCGCTGACGAAGAACCGCCACGCTAAAGCCATCACAGCTCGACGCGAGCATGCGCTTGCGTGCCTCGTCTACCTGCCGGCCGGGCTCACTACGCCGGCCGCGCGCAGCGCCTCGTGCAAGGTGTTGAAAATACAGCTTGCATCGATAATCGGCGTAATGCCGTGCCGGTCCATATCCGAGCGCAAATATTGGTTCACGCGCGCGAAGAAAACCTCGATGCCCTGGCGCTTCAGCGTCGCGCACAACTCGCCGACCGAGCGCGCCGCCGAATAGTCGATGTCGGTGATCGCGCTCGCGTCGATCACGAAACAACGCACTTTGCTGGGCGCCTCGTCGATCAGGCGGCGGGCGTCGTCGACGAAAAAGTGGTCGTTCGCGTAAAACAGATCGGCGCCGAAGCGATAGACGATCAGGCCCGTCGCGGTCTGCATGCCGGGCACGGCAGGCTCCGGAACCCAGACGCCGTTGTCGCCGGGAACGAGAATCATCGTGTGCGGACGGTAGCTGTGCCGCACGTGACGCAGCAGCGAGAGCGCCACCGCGACCAGGATACCGTGCTCGACGCCGATCAGCACCACCGCCGCCGCGGTGAACACGGCCAGCGCGAATTCACCCGGGCTTTCGCGGCGAATCGCAAACAACGTCTTCAGATTGATCAGACCGATGGCGATCGTAAACACGATGCTGGCGAGAATGCAGTGCGGCAGATACTGCAGGAATCGGCTGAAAAACAGCAGCACCGCGACCACCACCGCCGCGAACACGAGCTGCGCGAACTGGCTGCGCGTGCCGGCGAGATCCGCCATGGCGGTTTGCGTCGGGCTGCCGTTCACCACGAACGCGCCTGAAAACGCCGCCGCCGCGTTGGCTGCGGCGATGCCCAGCAGATCGGCATTCGTGTCCACCGATTCGTGGTAGCGCTCGGCGAACACGCGACTCGCGGCAGCGCTTTGCGCGACGATCATCACGAAGCAGGACGCCGCGACGGGCAGAAGATCGAGCGCCTGCTGCCATGTCACCGACGGCATGCGCAGCGCCGGCAGCCCACCCGCCACCGGGCCGAGTACGGCGATACCGTGAGCCGAAAAACCGTAGAGATTGCTTGTGGCGATACCCGCCACCACCGCGATCAACGGCACCGGCACGCGTGGCTGAATGCGCTTGAACGTCAGAATGGCGCCGACCACCAGCAGCGAAATGGCGAGTGTCGGTGGATGGATTTGCGCTGCTCCGTGCACCACCAGCATCAGCTGATCGACGCTGCGCGAGGCGCGGCCGGGCACGCCGGACATGTCGCCCAGCATGCTGATACCGACCTGCACACCGACACCGGCGAGAAACCCCACCAGCACGGTGCGCGACAGGAAGTCAGCCAGAAAGCCCAGTTTGAAAATGCGCGCGACGAACAGCAATGCCGCGGTCAGCAAGGCAACCATCGCGGCAAGCGCGGCATAGTCGGCGCTGGAGGGCGGCGCCATGGTGGAAAGCCGGCTTGCGAAAATAGTGGCGGTGGCGGAGTCGGCGGCCACGACGAGGTGCCGCGAGGCGCCGAAGAAGGCAAAGGCGATGAGTGGCAGAAAGACCGTGTAGAGGCCCGTCACGGCCGGCATGCCGGCAATGCGCGCATAGCCCAGCACTTGCGGAATATCCATCGACGCAAGCTGCACACCGGCTAGCGCATCGCGCGCCGCCGCAGCACGGTTCAGGGGGAGGACGCCCTTCAGCACGCTGACACGCGCCGTGACATTCACCAGAAAATCTCGCATACGCGATACTGCCCTAATCTTGGGTTATCGCGCATCGTGCCGCGACTCGGCACTTAAAGGCAAGACTTGTCGCGAGATCGGCTCAACAAAACCGCACTCCCCAGCACGCGGTTCAGCGGTGCTGCAGGAAACATCCGACCAGCGGATTCAACGCTTGAATTGTCCCGTCACCGGATCGACGTGCCGCGCGAAACCAATTAACGCGGCGATGCCGATCGGGCAGGCAATGAAGAACACGGCCAACATCTCACACCCCGTAACAAAATGTTACCGGCAAGTCTACGTGATTGGCCTGCGAATTGAATGAGGGAAAACGGCAAATCAGTGTATCGGCAATTACAACAATCTCTTGAGTGTCCGCTTTCGCGCGCGGCGAAAATATCGGCAGAAAATGCGGCATAAAGCGCGGGAAACCGTATGTTGCACGAGACGTTTCGATACGCAAACGCTTGCGCATTTCTCCCCGTTCGACACTGTCAGATCCGCTTTTCCGTGGCGACACCTCGCAATTAGACGGACGCTTCTACAAGCTATTACGGCGAACACGCGTTGGAGACTTTCGGGAGTCATGCGATCGGATTCGCGCCCAGGTCGGGACCGCGCCCATGCTTTTTGCGGTCTCCCCGTATAATCCGGCATGAACCGAATCCCGCACCACCCGCCCTCGCAACCGGCCGCTGCTCGCCGCCGCGCTGCCCGCCACCCTTCGGCGGTCGCATGAAAACTCCGAAACGTCTGCTCCCGCTGGTCGAAGAAGGCCTGATCGACGAAGTCATCTCCCAGCTGATGAGCGGTAAGGAAGCCACCGTCTACGTGGTGCGCAGCGGCGACGCCACGCGCTGCGCTAAGGTGTACAAGGACGCCAAACAGCGCAGTTTCCGCCAGGCCGCCTCCTATCGCGAAGGCCGCAAAGTCAAGAACAGCCGCCAGCAGCGCGCCATGGAAAAAGGCAGCCGCTATGGCCGCGAAGTGCAGGAACAGGCCTGGCAGAACGCCGAGGTCGACGCCCTGTTCCAACTCGCCAATGCGGGCGTACGTGTGCCGCAGCCTTTTATCTGCACCGACGGCGTGCTGCTGATGGAGCTGGTGACCGACGCTGACGGCAATGTTGCACCGCGTCTGAACGACGTCGAGATGAGCGAGGAACGCGCGCTCGAATTGCACGCGCTGCTGTTGAACCAGGTGGTGCGCATGCTGTGCGCCGGCATGATTCACGGCGACCTGTCCGAGTACAACATTCTGCTTGCCGCCGACGGCCCGGTCATCATCGACCTGCCGCAAGCGGTGGACGCCGCCGGTAATCTGGAAGCGCCCGCCATGCTCGAGCGCGACGTCAACAACCTCGCCACGTATTTCGGCCGCTTCGCGCCGGGGCTGCTCGAGACGCACTACGGCAAGGAAATCTGGGCGCTCTACGAAGCGGGCGCGTTGCATGTCGACGCCGCATTGACCGGCCGCGTCGAAGCGGACACCACGCCGATCGATCTCGAAGCCGTGCTCCAGGAACTCGAAGATACGCGGCTCGACGAAGAAGCGCGCCTGCGCTACGAACAGTCGCTGCGCAGCGGCACCTGAGTGTGTGCCGCCAACGGCAGCGGCATGGAGCGGCACGTAGCGGCAGTAGCGCTTAGCAGCATCGGCGCGCAGCAGTTCGCCGCTGCCGTACCCGGCTACCGCGTACGGCCCAAATGTGCAGCGTCGATGGCACCGGCCGCCACACCCGGCGCCAGCCCCACCGATTCGCGCATCGTCACCGTCACTGGAAACTCGCGGAAAATCTCCCACGTGGTCCGGTAGCACTGGTTGACCAACCAGCGCACGGCGTTCTGCGTCAACTCGGCCGTTGGAATATGCACCGAGGTCAGCCCGGGCGCAGCGTAAGCAGCCGAGTAATCGTCGTCGTAGCCGATCACCGAGACCTCGTCGGGAACGGCAATACCCGCCTGGTGAAAACGCGCCAACGCGCTCACGGCCATCGTATCGTTCGCGCAGAACACGCCCGTGAAGCGACGTTTCGCGTCGAGCAATTTTTGCGCGGCAGCGTAGCCGCCTTCCGGTGAGAAATCCGATTCGATCAGCGTGACGTCGTCGCGCGCAATGCCCTCGCGCGCCAGCTCGGCAAAGAAGCCTTCCAGACGGGTCAGGTTGTCGGACGCGGTAAAAGGCCCCGAAATCACCGCGATGTCACGGTGCCCATGATCGAGCAGCGTGCGCGCCGCCAGCTCGCCGCCACGGTGGTGGTCGGCGCAAAACGACGCCTCCGGCAACTGGTCGAACGCGCGGTTCAGGAACACCATTTTCGGATGCATGCGGTGCAGCATGACCAGATCCTCGTCGTGCAGATCGTGACTGATCACCACCACGCCGTCGCAATCCCGGCCGATCAGAAAACGCACCGCCTCGATGGCCTGTTCACGCGGCGACACTTCTCCGCAGCCGGTCGCCACCACCACGTGACGGCGTACCGCGCGCAGTTCGGTATCGGTCTGCTTGAGGATCGTGCCGTAGTAGGAGCCGAAGAAAGTCGGCACGAAAAGGCCGACCATGCCGAGCGACTGCGTAGCCATGGCGCGGCCGATGGAGGACGGCCGAAAGTTCAGCTGCTCGATGGCCGCTTTCACGCGAGCGGCGGCATCTGCCGAAATCGGCCCTTTACCGGAAATGGCGCGCGAGGCAGTCGACATGCCCACGCCGGCCAGTGCCGCGACATCTTTGAGTGTTGCCACGCGGTTCTCCGTCAAGCATGTTGTATTTGGAGCGACGCCGCGTGCCGGCGCTACAAACGCGCGCCGCCCGCTTTGTCGAACAGAGAGACATGTGTGCCGCCGAACGAGAACGCCACGGTGTCCCCCACCGCCACTGGCGTCTTCGTCTGGTCGATCGACGCGACCTGAACTCCATGATAGTCGAGCCAGATGACGCGGTGGTTGCCCATCGGCTCCACCAGCGAAGCTTTTGCGCGTTCGCTCGCGCCCTCGCCCACTCTCACGTCTTCGGCCCGCACGCCAAGCACGCACGGCAATGCATTCGCCGGCGTGGACTTGAACGGGTACGCAGAGACGTCGAGCCGCCCATGCTCAGAAGAGAAGTGGACGCTGCCGTCGCGTGTTTCGAGCGTGCCCTTGAGCAGGTTCATCGCGGGCGTGCCGAGAAACGTGGCGACGAACAGGTTGTCGGGGCGCGCGTAGACTTCGGCGGGCGTGCCGAACTGCTGGATCACGCCGCCGCGCATCACCGCCATGCGGGTCGCGAGCGTCATCGCCTCGACCTGATCGTGCGTGACGTAGATCATCGTCGCGCCCAGACGCTGATGCAGTTGCTTGAGTTCGCGGCGCAGTTCGGTGCGCAATTTCGCGTCGAGGTTCGAGAGCGGTTCGTCGAACAGGAATACGTCGGCTTCGCGCACGATCGCCCGGCCAATCGCCACCCGCTGCCGTTGGCCACCTGAAAGCTGCGCCGGTTTGCGCTTGAGCAGCGGCCCGAGTTGCAACATCTCGGAGGCCCGCGCCACGCGCCGCGCAATCTCCGCCTTCGGCGTGCCGTTGATGCGCAAGGCAAACGACAGATTGCGCTCCACGCTCATGGTCGGATAGAGCGCGTACGACTGGAACACCAGTGCGATGCGCCGGTCTTTCGGGTCGGCCCAGGTCATGTCTTCGCCGGCAATCTCGATGCTGCCGTCGCTCACGTCGATCAATCCGGCGATGCTGTGCAGCAAGGTGGATTTGCCGCAGCCCGACGGCCCGAGCAGTACGACGAATTCGCCGGCCCGCACGTCGAGATCGAGGTTCTCGATCACCGTGTTCGCGCCCAGCCGGATGGTCAGATTGCGCACGGCCACGTTGGCCTGTGTCGTGAGACCCGCCGCGTCCGCCGCCTCGGGACGGGTCGCCACGCCCGCCGCGTCGGCCGCGCTTGCGACCGGATTGACCAGCGCGTTTGCCGCATTAGCCACGTTTGTCATTGCCCTATCCCTTGACGGCGCCGGAGGCGATCCCGCGCACGAACCAGCGGCCCGAAACGAAGTACACCGCGAGCGGCACCGTGGAGGTCAGAATGGTCGCCGCCATATTGACGTTATAGAGGCGCTCGCCGGTGGTCGTATTGATGATGTTGTTCAGTTGCACCGTCATCGGCAGATTCCTGGTGCCGGCGAACACGAGACCGAGAATGAAGTCGTTCCAGATGCCCGTGACCTGCATGATGACCGCCACCACGATGATCGGCACGGACATGGGCAGCATCAGTTGCACGAAGATACGCCAGAAACCGCCGCCGTCGATGCGCGCCGCCTTGAACAGTTCCTGTGGAATCGACACGTAGTAGTTACGGAAAAGCAAGGTCATCACCGGCATGCCGAAGATGGTGTGAATCACCACGATGCCCGGCAGTGAACTGAACAGATGCACGCTCGCCAGCACCCGCACGAGCGGATAGACCATCACCTGCACGGGGATGAAAGCGCCCATCAGCAGCACGCCGAACAGCAGGCCCGCGCCGCGCGGACGCCAGAACGACAGTGCATAGCCGTTCACCGCGCCGATCGCGATCGACAGAATCGTGCTCGGCACGACAATGCGCACCGAGTTCCAGAAACCGACCTGAATGCCGTTGCAATCGAGACCGGTACACGCGGACTGCCACGCGGCGCCCCACGCGCTGAGCGTGAAATGTGCGGGGAACGCCAGCAGATTGCCCAGACGAATCTCGCTCATCGGTTTGAGCGAGGTGACGAGCATTACATACAGCGGCAGCAAGAAGAATAGCGCCGCCGTCAGTAAAAATGCGTAGACGCCCAGACGCGCGGGGGTGAATATCGCACGGCGGCGGCGGCGCTGCGGAGCGCGGCGCGGCGTACCGTCTTTGAGCGGTGGACTGAGCGTGTTCATCACCTCTCCTCGTGCCTGGCGGCGCGGCTGCGGGCATAGAAGAAAGGCGCGAGGATCGCCAGCACCGTCGCCAGCAAAACGATCGACGCCGCCGAAGCAAGCCCGATATTGGCGCGGCCGAATAGATAGTCCATGATGAACTTCGCCGGCACTTCGCTCGCCGTGCCGGGGCCGCCTTGCGTCATCGCGACCACCGCGTCGTAGAGCTTCACCACCATCACGAACAGCAGCACGAAAGCGGTGGAGAACGACGGTCCGAGCATCGGCACGACAATGCTCGCATACACCCGCCAGCGCGGAATGCCGTCGATGCGCGCGGCCTTCCACAATTCGTCGTCGATGCCGCGCAGGCCCGCGAGCAACAACGCCATCACGAGGCCCGAGGCCTGCCACACCGTCGCGATCACGATGGTGTAGATCACCCGGTCCTGATCGACGATCCAGTCGAAGCGCGCGTGCGCGAAACCGAGCTTGTGCAGCACGGCCTGCGCGCCGAGTTGCGGGTTCAGGATCCATTGCCAGACGAGCCCCGTCGCCACGAACGACATTGCATACGGATAGAGAAACACCGTGCGCAACGCGCCTTCAGCGACCACGCGCTGATCGATAAAAATCGCCAGCAGCAAGCCGATCACCATGCACGCCAGGATAAAGCACGCGCCGTAGATCACGATGTTTTGCAGCGACAGCAGCCAGCGGTCGTTATTGAACAGCCGCGCGTATTGGGTGAAGCCCGCGAAGTCGCCGGAAGGAAACGTGCGCGAATTGCTGAGCGACACGCGCGCGGTCCACACCATCGTGCCGAGATATGCGAACACGACGGTCAGAACCATTGGCAGCAACGCGAGCCACACCGCGAACGGAAAACGCTTTTTGAGCGGCTTCTTCAGCCGCGCTTTTTGCGCCTTCGACCCGGCTGCCGGCAACTTGAGCGCGTGCATGCCGCGCACCTAGCTCTTCAGCGCACTGGCAAATGCCTTCTGCGCGTCGTCAACCGACTGGTTCTTGTTCCAGAAGTTGGTGACGACGTCGATCAACGCGCCCTGCGTGTCAGGCGAGAGCAGCATTTCCGGATTCGGCAACTGACGCGACTTGTCCTTCATGATCGCAATGCCCTCCTTCGCGCAGATGTCGAGACTGCTGGCGTCCACGTCGGGACGAATCGGAATCGAGCCTTTTTTCGCGCTGAATGCGACTTGCGCGGACGGCGAGGTCATCACCGTGGCAAGCAGATTTTGCGCCTTGATCGCAGTGGGATTGTCCGTTTTCGGGAACACGAACACGTCGCCCGCGACCAGATACGGCGAGTGCAGCCCGAAACCGGGGAAGCAGCCGAAGTCTTTACCCGCGCTCTGATTCGCCGCCGAGAATTCGCCCTTGGCCCAGTCGCCCATGATCTGCACGCCCGCTTTGCCGGAGATCACCAGCGCGGTGGCGTCGTTCCAGTTGCGGCCGGGCGAACCGGCATCGACGAAATCGTGCAGACGCTTGAACGACGCCAGCACCTTCTTGAAGGCATCCGACTTCACGGCATTCATGTCGCGGTCGCGGTACACCTTCAGATACAGATCGGCCCCGCCCACGTCAGCCAACACTGCGTCGAAGGTGATTTTCTCCTGCCAGGGCTGGCCGCCGAGCGCAAGCGGAATCACGCCCGCGGCTTTCAGCTTGCCGAGATCGGCGAGGAACTCGTCGTAGCTCTTCGGCTCGGCGGTAATGCCCGCTTTCTGGAACACCGGCTTCGAATAGAAGAACCAGGCGGGCATGTGGATATCGACAGGCGCGGCGTAATAGTGGCCCTTCACCTTGATGCTGTCGAGGATCGACTGCGGAAATACGCCGTTCCAGTTCTCTTTCGCGGCGACGTCGTCGACATTGTTCAGCAGGCCCTGATCGATCAGGTCGTGAAACTGCCTGGACGTATTGAACTGCGCGGCGGTGGGTGGATCGCCGCCGACGATCCGGTTGATCGCCGTGGAGCGCGCCTGATCCGCACCCGCCACTGCGTTGTCGACCCATTGGCCCCCGGCCTTGTTATACGCGTCGGCAAACTGGCGAATCGCGGCTGACTCGCCGCCGGAGGTCCACCAGTGAATCACGTTGGCCTTCAAAGGCTCCGCATGCGCGACGACGCCATATAACGTCAGTGCCGCAACCACGCCTCGCAAGACCCATTTTCTGCTGTTCATTCCGTCTCCTTTGTCGGTGTTTCAGGTCGACATGCAAACCAGCACCCGCCCGCTATTCGCTGCGTGCTTTGCGCTCCTTCAGGAATTTCGACACCAGTTCGGCACTGCGTTTGATCGTGCGTTGCTGGGTAGCGTAATCGACATGCACGACACCAAAGCGACGCTCGTACCCGAACGCCCACTCGAAGTTGTCCATCAGCGACCAGAGAAAATAACCGCGAATCTCCACGCCGGCCTTGATGGCCTGATCGACCGCGGCGAGATGGCGCTTGAGGAACGAGATGCGCTGGGTATCCTCCACGTGGCCGTCGATCACCTTGTCGTCCGAAGCCATGCCGTTTTCGGTGATGTAGATCGGCGGCAGGTTCGCATACGTGGCCTTGAAACCGGTCAGCAGATCGCGCAAGCCGTCCGGAAACACTTCCCAGCCCATCTGCGTGCGCTCCACGCCTTCGAGCGGCACTTCCCTGAAACCGTGCGCGCCGTCGCTCGCGACATTGGTGCGGAAATAATAGTTGATGCCGAGGAAGTCCAGCGGCGCGGCGATGGTCTGCATATCGCCGTCGAGCACCAGCGGCTCGGTGCCCGGCCACAGTTCGAACAGATCCTGCGGGTAGCGACCCTCCAATAGCGGATCGAGAATCCACGCGTTGTGCTGCACCTCGAACAGATGCGCCGCGCGCTGATCGGCCGCGCTCCCGCTGTTGGCCGTGCCGCGTCCGACATTGGCGACGATGCCCTTTTGCGAAGCCGGATCGTTGGCGCGCAAGACCGGCACCGCGAGACCGTGCGCGAGCAGCAGATGATGCATGGCCTGCGTGGCATAGCGTCCGTCTGAGAGCCCCGGCGCGTGGTGGCCGTTGCCGTAGCCGAGGTACGCCGAGCACCAGGGCTCGTTCAGCGTCATCCAGCCGTCCACGCTGCCAGTTAGCTCGCGGCTCATCAGGTCGGCGTAGTCGGCGAAACGGTACGCGGTATCGCGATTGAGCCAGCCGCCGCGATCTTCCAGATGCTGCGGCAAGTCCCAGTGATACAGCGTGACGAAGGTCGTGACGCCCTTCTCCTTCAACCGCCCGAGGAGCCGTTTGTAGAATTCGATGCCTTTGCGGTTTGGCGCGCCGGCCGCGTCCATCACGCGCGGCCAGGCGATGGAGAGCCGGTAGCCTTCGAGGCCGAGCCCGGCCAGCATGTCCACGTCCGCTTCCCAGCGATGATAGTGATCGCAGGCCACGGCGCCGGTGTCGCCGGCGAGAACCTTACCGGGCGTCGCCGAGAAGGTGTCCCAGATGGAAGGCAGGCGGCCGTCTTCGTTCACCGCGCCTTCGATCTGATAGGAAGCCGTGGCCGCGCCCAGCAGAAAATTCTTGCGCCATAGCGACGAGTCCGCTGGCGGGGTGAAAGGATCGGCTGGCGATTGGGAATGGGGGGAGAGAGCGTCGGATACAGCAGAAGCGTCGTTTGCCACGGGGTCTCCATACATAGCAATTACCGCGCTGAGGCCATGAAACGGCGGCACAGCGAACGTCCACGCTCATCCACTCAGAAGCCCAAAGTGGAAGCGCTTCCACACGACCAGCGAACGATATCAGCGGCCGATTCAACGCAGCAATCAGGGTTTGTCTGGAGCGGTTCTGGCACGCGCGACGGCATGATGCGCCGCGCATTGAGAGACGCTTGCAAGCGGCGCACCGACCACGCCGGAAGCGCACAAGGCGCGATATAACGCGCCCAACGTAACGAAGCTCAGTGCCCGGCAGTCAGGTTGAACGCGCCACTATCGTAAGCATCGCAATACGCTTTCCAATCCGCAGCCACCTGCGCTTCGCACTGCATCGCCACGTTCACCAACGGCACCTGCCAATCCTGCCGGTTACCGAACGCAATCAACTCGTCGGCGATCGACGACTTTTGCCGCCCACCGCTGCGCAGATGTGCCCACGCGCTCAATTGGGCCATGTTCTTCACCACCTCTTCGAGACGCGGCAGCTTGCCGTCCCAATCGCTCAACGCCACGCGGTCTTCCGAAGGCTGAAGACTACGCAACACATAGGATCGCTGATTGAATTCAACCGCGTGCAGGAATGCCTGCGAGACCGCCTGATTGCGCCGTTGAATTTCCACCACCCGCTGCGCTTCCGTCTGCCAGGCCGGTTGCGGCGTATTGATGTGTGGCGTGACCGAAGAAGGCAGTGCCTCTTTCAGATCAATCAGATAATTGCCGTCCGGCGAGCCTTTTCCTTCGACGAGGATTACGTAACGATCCACACCGAGACTCCCCGTGCCGGCAATGCGCCGCGCGACGTCGAGAATGCGGAAGAAGTCGGGATTGGGCTCGGTCGCGGCGAACTTTTGCATGAACTGCGTGACCGCGGCCCGCTGGGTATCGCTCACCGCCAGCGCTTTCTTGCCGTCCACTTTCAGCGCGCGGGTTTTGCCTTTGAGCGTGGTGCGCCGGTCCAGATGCGCAACCCGCGTACGGCTGGCGAGCGCGACGAACAGATCGCGCACCATCCCCGTCGCGGTTTCCTCTTCGATCCAGCGCGATTTGCCGTCCGCGAGCGCCGCGCCGTACGCTTCCACGGCGGTGTGGCACAGCGCCAGCGCCTGCGCGCGGCTCAGTTTCAGATCGCTCGCGCCGACCAGCACGCTCGTCAGCAACCGCACCAGCTCGTAGAGATTCGGCGCGAGACACGCTTCATCGAAATCGTTGTTGTCGAAGTAGATCAGACGATTGTCGGCCTTGTAGCTGCCGAAATTTTCCAGATGCATGTCGCCGCAGATCCAGACCGGCGGTGCGTCGTCGAGCGCCTTGTCGCGCGGCAGGCGTTCGTAAAAGAGGTGGCACGTGCCGCGCAAAAACACGAACGGTGAAGTGCGCATCGCCTTGTATTTCATCGCAAGCCGCTCGGGATCACGACCTGTGTTAAAGCTGGCGATGGTCTTTGCGATATCGAGCATGAGTTTCCTTTGAATGAGCGACTCAGCGCCGCCCGGCTGTCGTTCAATGCGGGCGCATGGAATCCGCAAGCGCATGCAGATTGAGTGGCTTCACGCGTATCATGCCGCCGCGCGGACTGTCGATATCCGCGATCAACGTGAACGATAGCGACACCAACAGTGGCACGATCAGCAGCAATCCCGCCCCCGCTTTCAATCCGCGCGCGCCGTAGCCGACCAGCAGATTGGCCCCCATCGCTATTAGCATCATGAGCACCCACGCTGCGGCAGGAATGCGATTCCACCACGCGGCCTGGGTATAACCTTGCGCATTGAGCACATCGTTCATTCCCGAAACAGCCAGTGCGACGATCGGCGTGGGCTGCGCGGTGGCCGCCTGTTTCACAGTAGACCACATGGCGTCCTGCAGACGCTCGGTTTCCGCGTTGACCTTCGCCAACTCCTGCTCGTCGCGCGTGGTGTAGAACAGCACGCGCTCCTCGATATAGGCTTTCAGCAGGCCGCGCACCATGGCCGCATCGGCGGCGGGCAGCAGTTCGGCGCGAATGTATTCGGTGCCGATAGCGTTCGCCTCCTCTTCCTCATAGTTCTTGCGCTGGTCGTAGCGTCCCACCGCCATCGAAAACGTGAAACCGATGATCAGCGCAAGCAGTGTCAGCGTAGCGGCCTGAATCACGCTGAAGTCCTCGCGGGCTTCGTCCTCGATTTTTCTGAAGCGCCGCAGGAGTGTGGCGCCGAGACGCGCCGACAGCCACATCAGCACAAAGGATACGATGAATAGGCGTTCCGGGTGACGAAGGATATCTTGCATGGCGAGCGGTTGTCTCAGAGCGGGTGGGCAGGAAACGCTTTCTGATACGGAATCGACGTGTATGACCGCTGCATGATAAGCGCCGCGGCACATGCGCGGATAGGGCCGCGATGCTCGTTGGCAGGTACGGCCGGAAGATCGCCGAGCACGCTAACCCAACAAGCCGGCCCAATGCAGTGCTAAACCGCTTAAGCCGTTTCCCGCGCGCCGAACTTCTTGCGATACGCAGCCGGGCTCGTCAACGCGATGCGCCGGAAATGCCGCCGCAACGATTCCTCGGAACCGAAGCCCGCGAGTTCCGCGATGCGCGCCATCGGCAGCAGCGCCTGTGCTTCGAGCAGTTCCCGCGCGATCGCCACGCGCTCGCGCACGAGCCACTCATAAGGCGCCATGCCGGTGGCGTCGTGAAACTGACGCTGCAATGTGCGCGGACTCATTGCCGCGCGTTCAGCCAGCGAGCGCAACGTGTGCGGCAAGGCGGGATGGCTGCGCACCCAGTCCATCAGCTTCGACAGGCGTCCGCTTTCGTCCTGCGGCATGGGGCGCGGCACGAATTGCGCCTGACCACCCTCGCGATGCGGCGGCACCACCAGCCGCTGGGCAACCCGGTTCGCCACCGCGCTGCCGTGATCGCGCCTCACCAGATGCAGCAGCATATCGAGCCCCGCCGCCGAGCCCGCCGACGTGATGATCTGCCCCTCGTCGACATAGAGGGAGTCCGGCTGCACATGCAATGTCGGGTAGCGCTCCTGCAATTTGCCGGCATAGCGCCAATGGGTCGTGACGGTCTTGCCGTCGAGCACGCCCGCGGCCGCGAGGACGAACACGCCCGAGCAGATCGAACAGAGGCGTGCGCCGCGCGCGTAGGCGGCGCGAATTTTCTTCAGGAGCGGTTCGGGCGGCACTTCGTCGGCATCGCGCCAGCCGGGAATCACGATGGTGTCGGCGCGCTCAAGCAGCTTGAGCGTGTAGGGCGCGGCCAGGGTGATCCCGCCTGCCGCGCGAATCGGGCCCGGCTCGCTCGCGCAGACCGCGAAGCGATACCAGTCCACGCCGAGTTCGGGACGTTCGAGCGCGAACAGCTCGGTTACGCAGCCGAATTCGAACGTGCAGAGCCGGTCGTAAGCGAGGGCGACGACGAGATGATTGTGCATGGCGCGATGTTACCGGAGATTGACGATCACGCTACCCCATCCGCACGGCGCGCAACGTCTGAAGACGTATGTCCCGGCGCCCGGACAAAATGAACGCCATGATCGAGCCGTCCTTCGCCGCTGATGAATTCGATCTTCGATTTCGACAACGAACCATTGAAATCGAAGTACGTCGATCCAACGCGTCGTATCCGGTGCAAATCAACCGGCTCGGTGAACTAGGCGTTCTCGATCCGACGAACCACGGCACCAGCGAACTCGCTCGTCGACGCAGTCCCTTTCAGGTCACGCGTGCGGATATGGTCAGTGTTCAGGGTTTCAGTGATTGCAGCTCGCAATCGCTGGGCGAGATCACCTCTGCCGACATGGTCAAGCATCAAGCCAGACGCAAGGAGCAAGGATATGGGATTGGCCACGCCCTTGCCGGCAATGTCCGGCGCCGATCCGTGCACGGCTTCAAATATCGCAGTGTCATTGCCGTAGTTCGCGCCTGGAGCCATGCCGAGTCCGCCAACAAGACCCGCTAACTGGTCCGAGAGAATATCCCCGAACAGATTGGTACACAGCAGCATATCGAATTGCCACGGGTTCATCACCAGTTGCATGGCACACGCGTCGACGATCATGTCATTCATTTCCACACGGCCTGCGTACTCCCGCGCGACGTCTCTCGCGGCTTCCAGGAACAATCCCGTCAGTGCCTTCAGGATGTTGGCCTTGTGGACAACGGTGATCTTTTTCCGTCCGTGTTTCAAAGCATATTCAAACGCGAATCGGGTGATTCGCGTGCAGGCATCGCGTGTGTTGACTCCTGTCGCGACCGCAACCGCTTTCGGGTCATTGCCGACAGGAACATAGTACTCATGCGCAACATAGAACCCACCCAGGTTCTCGCGTACGAGCACGAGGTCGATGTTGTCGTAGCGACCGGGCACGATGGTACGCACGGGCCTAACATTGGCAAAAAGCTGAAACTCTTCCCGAAGCCGAACGTTGGAAGAACGGAACCCCTCACCGACCGGAGTCGTCAGTGGACCTTTGAGGGCAAGCCTGGTTCTGCGAACACTATCGAGTGTCGCGACTGGTAGCGGGTCGCCACTGTGGGTGACCCCGGCGACCCCGGCATGCTGCACGTCCCAAACAAATGGGGACCCTAAAGCGTCAAGAATGTGGGTCGTGGCGTCAACCACTTCCGGCCCGATTCCGTCGCCGGGGATCAGCGTTGCGGGAATTTGTTGGCTCGTCGTACTTTCCATGACTTTTCTTCCTGATCTGGATGGCGGCGGGCCGCCGGGAATGGCGATGATGGTGGCCACAACCAATGCGACAGCGTGAGTCGCGGGCATGGACCATTATCAGTATTTCACTAATGTAATACGCATGTGTCAGGCAACGTCAATCCGCATGCCTGACGGTGCACATAAGAGTGGCTTGCGCTGCCACTGCATCCTCCACTTCAGCGCGTGCCGTAAACTTCCAGATGCCGCGCATATGGCGCTGGAACGAGACCGTCAGGAGAAGTTGGTCACCCGGCTCGACCACCCGCTTGAAGCGCGCCTCGTCGATACCCACGAAAAGATACTGCGAGCTGGCCGGATCGTGCGGCTCTTCCGAGAACGTCAGCAGCGCCGCGGCCTGCGCGAGCGCTTCGAGGATCAGCACACCCGGCATCACAGGACGGCTCGGGAAATGCCCCATGAAGTACGGCTCGTTGATCGATACGTTCTTCAGCGCCTTGATGCGTTTATGCGGCTCGAGTTCGAGCACCCGATCTACGAGCAGAATCGGATAGCGATGCGGCAGCAGCGTGAGAATCTTGTGGATGTCGAGATTGGTTTTTTCGGTGCTCATGGTATTTCTGCTCACGCATTGGCCGTGCGGCGATGGGTCTGACTGCCGGCGCACGGGTTCGTCATTCTGCCGGTGCCGTCTAGCCTTCATCCAGAAAAGACTTCAGGCGCTCGGATCGGGCCGGATGCCGCAGCTTGCGCAGCGCCTTTGCTTCAATCTGACGAATCCGCTCGCGCGTCAACTCAAACTGTTCTCCGAGTTCCTCCAATGTGTGATCCCTGCCGCTCTCAATACCGAAGCGCAGGCGCAAAATCTTCGCTTCGCGCGGCGTCAGCGTCATGAGCGCCTCGCCGATGGCGTCCCGCATGCTGGCGTGGAGCGCCGCGTCGTCGGGCAGAATGGCGGCGGAGTCTTCGATCAGGTCGCCTATCGACGTGTCGTCGTTTTCCCCGACGGACGCGTCGAGAGAAACCGGCTCCTTGACGATTCGCAGCATTGCCCGAACCTTCTGCTCCTGCATTTCCATCAACGGCGCAAGTACAGCGGCGTCGGGTTCACTTCCCGTCTCCTGCAGGATCTTGCGCGAAATCCGCTTGAGCTTGTTGAGCGACTCGATCATGTGGACGGGAACCCGGATGGTGCGCGCCTGATCCGCGATCGACCGGCTGACGGCCTGCCGGATCCACCAGGTCGCATACGTGGAGAACTTATATCCGCGGCGGTATTCGAATTTGTCCACGGCGCGCATCAGCCCGATGTTGCCTTCCTGGATCAGATCGAGAAACAGCAGTCCGCGATTTGTGTAGCGCTTGGCAATGGAGATCACCAGCCGCAGATTCGCCTCGATCATTTCGCCTTTCGCGCGCAGCGTTTTTGCCTCGCTTGCGCTCAGCGCGCGACAGACCTCGCGAAATTCGTCGAGCGGCAACACGACCCGCTTCTGCAGGGCAAGCAGTTTTTCCTGCTCCAGCTGGATCGCGGGGAGGTTTCGTTCCAGCACGCTGCTGAACGGTTGCCCTGCCGCAACGAGCTGCCGCGCCCACGCAGGGTTGGTCTCATTACCGAGGAAATGCGCGACAAACGTGTCACGCGGCACGCCGCATCGCTCTACTACGATCCGCGCGATTTCGCGCTCGATGGTTCGGACTTCGTCGGCTGACAGCCGCAGTGCCCCGCACAAGCGGTCGATCGTGCGCGCGGTGAAGCGGATTGTCATCAGCTCGGCCTCGATCGCTGCCTGTGCGGCGCAGTAGCGTGCGGAACCGTAGCCTTGTGTTTCATAGGCATCCCGCAATTGCCCGAACCAGTCAGCCACTTTCGCAAATTTCGCAAGCGCGTCGTGTTTCAGCGTCTCGATGTACTGATCGGCGGGTTCGGTTCCAGCGTCGTCGTCTTCGTCGCCCTGGTCGTCGTCGAACACAGGGGCCGAATCGAGTGAGTCGTCCGGCACTGCGGTCATATCGTCCGTCCCGGGTTCATCCGGATCGACCAGACCGTCGACGAACTCGTCGATGGCCGTTTCGCCGCAGGCGACGCCGTCAGCAATCGTGAGTATCTCCGCTATCGTTGCGGGACACGAAGATATGGCCCGGATCATGCCGTTGCGGCCCTCTTCGATTCGTCGCGCAAGGGCAATCTCGCCCTGACGGGTGAGCAGCTCCGTGGCGCCCATTTCACGCATGTACATGCGCACGGGATCGGTAGTACGGCCGAACTCCGCGTCCACGCTCGAGATAGCCGTGACGGCCTCTTCCTCCATCTGCTCGTCGCTCGCAACCGCGGCCGGATAATCGCTCATGATCATCGACTCCGCGTCCGGCGCCTGCTCGAACACGGCAATGCCCATTTCTCTGAACGCTCTGATCACGTTCTCGATCGCATCCGGTTGCGCGAGGCGCTCGGGCAGACAATCGCTGATTTCCCCACGAATGATGAAGCCACGCTCGGTTCCGAGCTTGATCAGTGCTTTCAGGTCTGCGCGGCCGCTTTCATTTTCTCCGCTGGACTCATCGGGCATCGAGGTGATCGCAGCATGCACAAGTGTGCTCGCTTTCGTGCGACGTGACGCCGCCCGCGTCGGGACCGTTCCGTCCGGGACCCCGGTGCGCGGCGTCACGTCCTGCGCCGGGGCGTTCGCCGGTTGCGTCGTGATTGCAGGCGTCTGACCTGCAACCGTTATGCGGACGCGTTCGTCCTGCATGTCGATATCTTCCGCTGCCACATCCAGTGCCCGCCTTTTCACCGCCCTCTTCGTCACGCCGTCGCTCCTTTGAGTATCACGTTCGGATCAGCACGCAGCCCGTGCCCCGCCGATATTCGGTGGGAATGCAATGTCAAGGGCACGCGCCGCGCGTCCGATCGACTGGCTCCGCTCAGATGCCAAGTCCCTTGCCCACGCCCCGTCACACAGTGGCGGCCGAAATGACTGACGTGATAATATCATTATCATAATTTGCAAATCTGGTTAGCCGTGTGACATGATTGCCGGCCGAGCGGAAGCGGAGCGAAGGCGCTCCCGGTTATCACGAGGCTGAAGAGCCAGACTTACACGCTGCCCAGGCAACTGCATGGATCATTCGCACGCGTCCTTCAACGCCTACATGAAATTTCTTGCCGAGCCGCCAGCGGACGGTACGCCCGTTGTACTGGAAACAGCCAATGCGCTGTCGCTGCACTTCGACTTGCTGGCCACGCAGAGCTTCATGTCCCAGCGCGATCCGCACAAGCTGGTGCTCGGCTATACCCGGACAATGATGGGATTCCTTTTGCTGAAGCCCACGCCCAGCAGAATCTCGATGATCGGGCTGGGCGGAGGGTCGCTGGCCAAGTTCTGTTACCGGCACCTTCCGGACACACGAATAGTGGCCATCGAAATCGACCCCGCAGTGATCGCGCTGCGCGACACATTCCATATTCCGCCGGATGACGAGCGATTCGAGGTGATCTGTGCAGACGGGGCACGATACGTCAAAGGCGACGACGCGCGCCCTGAGGTGATTCTCGTAGATGGCTTTCTGGCACACGGCATGCCCGCGCAGTTGGGTAACGCGGCGTTTTACTCGGCGTGCCACGCGCGACTTACGGACGATGGAGTGCTCGTCGCCAATTTCGTCGAGGACGATCCGCTTATTCCCCATTATCTGGAAGAGGCGCGCTCGGCGTTTGGTGACTCGCTCTCCATTTTTATGGCAGAGGACAGTTGCAACTACACGATGTTTGCATGGAAAGGCGCGTCGAAGCTTCCGTCCCGGGATGCGCTACTCGCACGTGCACGCACCCTTGCAACGAGACATCCGCTGAACCTGCTCGCGACCGCGCGTCGACTGAAGCAAGGCACGAGCCTCGCCATGAATTGGAGATCTGAACAGAATCGGGAGCTGGGCGAGCGCTGACAGCAATTGTGCAGCCGCCACCCGCTTGCAACGAAGCGCAGCGACGCTGAAGGATCGGGGTGGGGACTTGAAAACCGCCTTGATTCAGGCAGTTTTGCGGCGCGGACGCGCACCAATAGCGCTCTTTGTCTTGTAGCTGACGCCGTGCTGCTCAAGGTAATCGCGGATCAATTGCCGAACCACCTGTGAGGGCGTCAGGTCCTGCGCTGAGCACAGTTTCTCGAACGCTTCCTTCTTCACAGGATCGATTAAAATCGTGAGCCGAGCGCTTTTCGTTTCCATGACGGGCAGAGTCCAGATATGTTAATTTGATTATAATACATGGCTGCTCCCGAGTCATCCTGGCGCCGCCCTCGCTGCCGCGTCCTGCCGTCGCCTTCCTTGCGCGAGCGCACACTTGCTCGATCTGTCCGGTCCGTAGAGATGAAACCGTCCGCAGATAGCGGACACCTTCACTCAAGCCGTCCGTCCATATCGGCTCCAGTTAAATTTTTTGCCGTATTCAATGCGCGTGGCCGTGGCGTGGAGATTGACCGCGTGCCGCGCCTGAAGCGCGCGCGCCCGCTCAAGCATTGCTGTAAATGATGGAAGTCCGCCCGCTCCTTTCCACGCAAAAACGGTGACGTTGTGCTCACTACCTTCAGACGGCGCCAGAGCAACCGCGCCGGCAAACACCTCCCAGAGCGCGCGGAGGTAGCGGTGGAAGTCGGGTTCGTCCGTCACCAGATTGGCCACCAGCACGCCATCGTCGCTCAGTCTGCGCCGACAGGCCTCGTAGAACGCGCTACTGCCCAACCTGGCCGGCAGGCCGTCGGCATTGAAGCCATCGACCAACAGCACGTCGGGCCGGTGACCCGGCGCGGCGACGTACTGCGCACCATCTGCGCAGACCACTGTGAAACGCCCATCGTCGCGCGGCACGTGAAAATGGTCACGCAGCGCGATGACATCCGGATTGATTTCGATCGCGGTGATGGCGGTGTCCGGCAAATGGCGATAGCAGTATTTCGCCAGTGAACCGCCTCCCAGACCGATCATTGAAATACGGCATGGAGACGGCCGGAACAGCAGAAAGCCCATCATGGTCCGCGTATAGCCCAGTGCGAGAGCGTAGGGATCGTGCCGCAACATCGTGCTCTGGACGCCGCGCGCGTCGAAGTACAACGACACCACCTGGTCGTTTTCAATCACCAATGGCTTGTTAGGGTTTCTCTTTCCTGTCTTGAGCATGATCGGGGGCGAATCGTGGCGTGGTCGGTTGGCGAGTGCGTGTCGAGTGGGGTGCCCTGCCTGAAGCGGGTCAGGAAGACACCTGCGCATGCAGAACCGCCGACAGGGCATCCATCGCGGCGCTTTCGTCGGGCCCCGTAATCAGGATGCGTACGAGCGTGCCTCGCCTCACCCGAAGGGACATGACGGACATGACGTCCTTGGCGTTAACGGACCGGCCGTTCGCCATGCAGACGATATCGCTGCCAAACCGGGCAGCACTCACCGCGAGCCTCGCCGATTCGTGCCCGTTCAGCCCCCACCGGCCATTTATCTGAATCAATGCCTCGACCAACCCACTCCCCTTTGCACGTAAATCGTCACAGCCGACGCCCCCGCCCGGACATAGCCACACAGCACTCAATGCATGGAACTTGCGGCCCTCTGCGCAAGGAAAGCGCGTAATTCCCGGTCCCATTCGTCATCCCGCACCGCAATGTCGACCGTGCCGAGTCGCTTCATATCCCGATCCAGATGAACCGCCCGAAGCGATTTTGGACGCAGTGGAGCACGAAAGAACTTCCCGTCGTCGTCCAGAAACAGACAGGGCCGCTGCCGGTATCGCGCCCCGAAAAGCGAGGTTGTGTCGTGGACATGGCGGGCCGATTCCTTCTGATAGACGAAGATGACATTGATCCCGCAGTCTTCCAGGCTGTCGCAGATGTCGGAGAACCGGTACAGCATCTGAAATCCCCGCTCGCCCGCCCTGCCTACACCAATGACAATCAGTCCGTGACGGCCCATCAGGTCTCGCAAGAACCGGTGCGTGTAGTCATGGGACAAAAGCGAAATACTCGTGTCAATCACGTCGATCTCCCCTCAAACGCAGCGCCCCGTCCGCACGATCCCCGCATTCAGGCTCGCAAACACAAAGGGCGTGCCGGTCAATAACCAGCATTATCATTGTAGCGCACTCTAATGATGATCTTATTATCATAATATGTGCGTCCGCGTCAGGCAGACCGTTTCCATCCTGATGGCGGCTTCGGGCGCGGCGAGCGGGACGTCACGAAGCCGCAGCCAGCTATTGCGCTAGCGGTCGAGCCAATAGATCCGTCCGCGCAGATCGTCGATCAGCGGCACGATCGCCAGCGCGATCAACAGTGCCGCGAGTGGAAATAGTCTGCTGGCATCAGGTATCGACTCCTGTGTTTGCATGCATCGAGCCGCGCCGGCGCATGCAGGAGCCGGTGCGGCAAGCTGCTTCTGAAATTCCATGCGTTATGTGAGGCTCGCGCCGTCAATGCCCCGGAAGGACGCGGCGCCGCTTTTCCGCGGATGTCGCCGGAGCGGCATCGGTGGAACCATCTCGACAAAGCTGCTACGATGATAATGACATTATCATAAACTGGTAACCCGATGCACCTTACGGTCTGGCAGATTCAACGCACGCACCCGGCCCAGGCAGTTTCCGGAGACGATTGATTTGTCGGCCAATCACCATCACTTCAGGCAGGCGCTGGCGGAACTGTTGAATGGCCCGCCCGGAAATCCCGTGCCCGTGGTGAGCGACGGGTTGCGCACACGGTCGCTGCGCTTCGGTCCATTGGGCATACAAAGCTCGATGCGCAAGCGCGACCCGTTCGAACTCGACCTCCCGTACACACGGGCCATGATGACCTTCGGGCTCTTCCACCACGCCCCGCGAGACATCCTGATCGTGGGGCTGGGCGGAGGATCGTTGTCGAAATACTGCTTCCAGAAGTTTCCGTCGGCGCGGGTCACTACGGTCGAAATCGACGCGAATGTGATCGCGTTGCGTGAATTTTTTTTCGTCCCGCCCGATTCGGAAAGATTCCACATCGTGCATGCCGACGCGGCCGCGTATCTTTCACACCGGACGGGCATTGCCGACGTGATCCTGCTCGACGGCTTCGACGCAACGGGTCTGCCCGCTGCCCTGTCCAGCCAGTCGTTTTACGATTCTTGCCGTGCGGCGCTGCGCGACAAAGGGGTTCTCGTGTCAAACCTGCTGAACAATGACGCCCGGCTCGCCACGCACCTCGCCCGGATGCGCCGGGCGTGCGACGCAAACCTGCTCCGCACCACGGCGCAGTGCGGGGCAAACGTCATCGCCGTCGGCTTCAAGCGGAGAACCGTGCCGGAGTGGGACGACCTCCATGCCCGCGCGAAGGCCTTGACGACATCGCTGGGTCTCGACCTGTGTCGTCACGTCAAACGAATGGAACATCATCACCGGGAGGAGTCTGATTCGGAGTACCCTTCGTCCGGCGAGCCTGCCGTCGAACACGACATCTGACAGCCCCGGAGACAACGGCGATGGAACACCTGCTGGTCATCCACTACGTGCTGCTGGTCGTCGCGGGCTGGCTGATCGTCAGCGTTCTGGGACTCGCCAGCCTGCGACGGACACGGGTGGTTGCGCACGGGCTGTTTCCGGTCGGCGCAGTGTTTGGCCTGGCTCTGTTCGGGCTGGGCCTGACCGGCGTTTTCGCCGGTCCTCAGGAAATCATCCTGCCGCTCGGGTTGCCCGACCTCCCCTTTCATCTTCGGCTCGATGGACTGTCGGCGTATTTCCTGGCTGTGCTCGGCGTGGTAAGCACGGGCGTCAGCGCGTTCTCCGCCGGTTATTTCCGCAAGGGTGAAGGCACGCCGCCCGGCTTACTCTGCTTCGAATATCACGTGTGCCTCGCGAGCATGGCGACACTGTTACTCGCGGACGATGCGTACAGCTTCATGGTCGCATGGGAAACGATGACCGTGTCGGCAGTCTTTCTTGTCATGACCAATCACCGCATCGCGGAGATCCGTCGAGCCGCTTACCTCTACTTCCTGATCTCCCATGTCGGCGCGCTGGCGCTCCTGTTGTGTTTCGGCCTGCTGCAAGCCAATACCGGCGACTATACGTTTGCCAACATGCGCGAACAGCATCTCGACGTATTCTGGGCCTCCGCCGCATTCCTGCTGGCGCTATTCGGCTTCGGCGCAAAGGCGGGGGTCTTCCCCCTGCATGTGTGGCTACCCGAAGCCCATCCGGCTGCGCCGTCACCCGTGTCCGCCCTCATGAGCGGCTTTATCCTGAAGGCGGGTCTGTACGGCATTCTGCGCACGGTGTTCGACTTGCTGCATGTCCAGTTGTGGTGGTGGGGAGTCTTCGTGCTGGCCCTCGGACTCTTCACCGCCCTGTTCGGCGTCGTGTTCAGCGCGATCCAGACAGACATGAAACGGCTGCTCGCGTATTCGTCGATCGACAACATCGGGCTGATGTTCGTCAGCATGGGACTGGCGATCCTGTTTCGCGCGTACGGCATGAACAGTCTCGCCGCGCTCTCGTTGACTGCGCTGTTCTACCAGATCGCCAGCCACGCAACGTTCAAAAGCCTGCTGTTTCTCGGCACGGGTTCCGTGCTGCATGCCACCGGCGAACGCAATCTCGGCCGTCTGGGCGGCTTGATCCGCGTGATGCCGTGGACCGCATGGGCGGCGCTCGTGGGCGCATTTGCGAGCGCCGGACTGCCGCCGTTGGGCGGGTTCGTCTCCGAATGGCTGTTGCTGCAGAGCTTTCTGTTCACGCCGGGCTTGCCGAACCCGTTCCTGAATATGGTGGTGCCGCTGGTCGCGGCGCTGATCGCGCTCGTGGCCGCGCTGGCAGGCTATACGATGGTGAAGTTCTTCGGCATCGTCTTTCTGGGTCAACCGAGAGAGGCGAAGCTGGCGCAAGCGCGCGACGCGAGCCATTGGGAGCGCATCGGCTTCGTCTGGCTGGCGGCGATATGCGTATTGCTCGGGCTGCTGCCGGTGCAGTTCGTGGCCGTGCTGGACCGCGTCACCCGGACGCTGGTGGGAACCGGCATCGGCGAGGCCGTCGCGCGCAATGGCTGGCTGCTGCTCGCGCCCACCAGCGTAGACCGGGCCAGCTATATGCCGGCTGTTTTTCTGCTGTTCTTCTGCGCGTGCTGCGCGCTCGCCTGGTTACTGGTCCGCCGTCTCTACCACGGGCGCCTGAGGCGCGCGGCGCCGTGGGCCTGCGGCTATCCGTTCGTGACCGCTCGGATGCAGGACACTGCAGAAGGGTTCGGGCAACCCATCCGCGAAATTTTCACGCCGCTATTCAAGATCGAGCGCCGGCTTCCTTCGCCGTTCGACCAACACCCGGAGTACAGCGTCACCGTGACGGATCGCGCGTGGACCCTGATCTATGCGCCGCTGGAACGGCTGATCATGCGCATCGCGGCATTGGCCGGACGGCTTCAGACCGGCCGCATTGCCATGTATCTGATGCATAGCTTCATCGTGCTGATCGTGCTGCTCATGCTGGTGAGACGATGATCACGCTTTCCGGACTGATTTCGCAGGGGCTCGAAATCCTGCTCGCACTCGCGGCCGCTCCGCTGCTCACGGGCTGGGTCAACATGTGCCGCGCCCGCTTACAAAACCGCCGCGCGCCGAGCATCTGGCAGCCTTACCGGATGCTTCACAAGCTGTTCAACAAGGAGTCAGTGGTCGCTAGCCATGCAAGCCCGATATTCCGTGGCGCGCCTTATGTTGTCTGGGCGTGCATGACGCTCGCCTGCGCGATCGTGCCGACGCTCTCGACCGACCTGCCGCTCTCGCCTGCCGCGGACGCAATCGCGCTGGTCGGCCTCTTCGCGCTGGCACGTGTGACGCTTTCGCTGGCCGCTATGGATATCGGCACCGCGTTCGGCACGCTCGGCGCGCGTCGCGAGATGCTGGTGGGTTTCCTCGCCGAGCCCGCCTTGCTGATGGTCCTGTTCTCGGCATCGCTCATCACGCAGTCCACCTTGCTGACCAGCATCGTCGCCACGCTCAGTCACCGCGAACTGGCAATCTATCCGAGCCTTGCTTTCGCGGGCATCGCGTTCACGATGGTGTCGCTCGCCGAGAACGCGCGTCTGCCGGTCGATAACCCGACTACCCATCTCGAACTCACGATGATCCACGAAGCGTTGATCCTCGAATATTCGGGCCGGCATCTCGCTCTGATGGAATGGGCCGCGAGTCTCAAGCTGTTCGCGTACTCCTGCATCGGCGTTGCCCTGTTCATTCCGTGGGGCATTGCCGAAGCCGGCAATCCGACTGCGCTGCTGTTCTCCATCCCCGCGCTCTTCGTCAAGCTTCTGGTGGGCGGCGCGGTGCTCGCGATAGTCGAGACGAGCAACGCGAAGATGCGCATTTTCCGCGTCCCTGAGTTTCTCGCCACGGCCTTCCTGCTGGCCGTCATCGGGATGCTCGTTCATTTTCTGCTGGGGGCATGAATGCACGGATTCGCCACGCAGATCATCAACTTTCTGGCCGCCATCCTGCTGCTATTGTCGTTTGCGATGTTGAGCCAGCGCCGGATCCTGTCACTGATCCACCTCTACACGCTGCAGGGCCTGACGCTCGTATCCGCCAACCTGGTGCTCGGATACGTGACCGCCGACTCGCACCTCTACATTTCCGCGATGCTGACCCTCGTGCTCAAGGTCGGCCTGATCCCCTGGATTCTCTACAAGCTCGTGCAGCGGCTCAATGTCAGGACGGATGTCGAACCGCTCCTCAATATTCCCGCCACACTGCTGGTGGGCATCGTGCTCGTGATCATCGCGTTCAATGTCGCCTCGCCGATCAGCCAGCTCGCCTCGTCGGTCGCGCGCGGCACGCTCGGCATTGCGCTCGCCTGCGTGCTGCTGTCGTTCATGATGATGATCACGCGTGCGAAAGCGATCCCTCAGGTGATCGGCTTCCTGTCGATGGAAAACGGCCTGTTTTTCGCCGCGGCCGCAGCCACTAACGGTATGCCGATGATCGTCGAACTCGGCATTGGACTCGATGTGCTGGTGGGCAGCCTGATCCTCGGCGTGTTCATGTTCCAGATCCGGGAGCAGTTCGACAGTCTGGACATTCATCACCTGGAAAAACTCAAGGATGACTGAAGCCTGGGTACTGCTGCTGGTTTTCGGGATCCCGCTTTTCGCGGGCGCATGTCTGGCGCTCGTGGGACAACACCGTGTCGCGGCGGAACTCAACGTCGGGTTCAGTTTCCTCACATTCGCGGCCGCCGCGCTGCTTGCCGTGCAAACCGTGGCACACGGGCCTGCGTTCGCGCTGGGCAAACTGTTCTTCGTCGATCCGCTCAATGTGTTCCTCGTCGCCCTGACGGCTTTTGTCGGCTGGACCACTTCGATCTTTTCGAGGCCGTACATGCGCATCGAGCGGGACCGGGGCAAGATGACCGGCCCTCGCATGCGCCTCTACCACAGCATGTACCAGCTGTTCATCTTTGCGATGCTGCTCGCGCTGCTCACCAACAACATGGGCATTCTGTGGGTCGCCATGGAAGCCGCCACGATCGCGACCGTGCTGCTGGTCAGCGTATATCGCACCGCGGCCAGCCTCGAAGCCGCGTGGAAGTACTTCATCCTGTGCGGTGTCGGCATCGCACAGGCGCTGTTCGGCACGATCCTGCTCTATCTTGCCGCGAGCCGGCAACTCGGCGGCGACGAGGCACTGCTCTGGACGAGTCTGAATGCGGTCAAGGGCAGTCTCGACCCGACCATCATTTCGCTCGCGTTCGTGTTCCTGCTGATCGGCTACGGCACCAAGGTCGGCCTCGTGCCGATGCACAACTGGCTGCCCGACGCGCATGCCGAAGGCCCCACGCCGATTTCCGCCGTGCTGTCCGGCCTGCTGCTCAATGTTGCACTCTATGCGGTGCTGCGCTGCAAGGTGCTGGCCGATGGCGCACTCCATAACGGCCTGCCGGGAAACCTGCTGGTTGGCTTCGGATTGGTCTCGGTGCTGGTCGCCACCTTTTCGCTGTTCCGGCAAAAGGACGTCAAGCGGCTTTTTTCGTATTCGTCGATCGAGCACATGGGTCTGATGACGTTCGCCTTCGGACTCGGCGGCCCCATTGCGACCTTTGCGGGTCTGCTCCACATGACGGTGCATTCGTTGGTGAAGTCGGCCATTTTCTTTACCGTGGGGCATGCGGCCCAGAAGGCTGGCACCCAGGCGATCGACGACATCCGAGGTTTGTTGCGTGTGAGCCCAACCGTCGGCTGGGGCATGATGCTCGGCGCGCTCGCGATCCTCGGCATGCCGCCATTCGGCGTCTTCGCGAGTGAGTTCCTGATCCTGACCACCGCGATGAGCAAGCTGCCGTGGGCCACGCCCTTCCTGTTGCTCGCGCTTGCTGTAGCCTTCGCGGCTATCTTCGTGCGCGTGCAAGGCATGGTGTTCGGCGACACGACGGCCAAAGTTCTTGAACACCCACCGGCGTTGCTGCCCGTGTTCGTCCATCTCGGCGTCGGGTTGATGCTGGGAGTCTACATTCCGCCCTATCTTGCAACGTGGTATCGGCAGGCGGCGGCCATGATCGTGGGGTGACACATGCGCATTGAGGCATTCGGGTTTTCCGACCTGGTTCGCCTGTCCGTGTTTGCGGGCAGGTCCTCGGCTTTTCTCGCACGTGTCGATTTTGATGCGTGGACCCGCACCGCCGGCACCGTGCGCGAGACGGGTGGCCGTCTGATCTCCCTGTGGGGTGCCGAAGAGACTCCGGGCACATTCACTATCTCTGTCGCATACGCGCTGGAAGACGGCATCTTGTGGCTTAAGTTGCCGGTAGGCGACGGGCATGGGGGCAGCGACGGATACCCCGATATATCGGCGCTCTTTCCGTGCGCGACACGCATGCAACGGGCCGTCTACGATCTGGTCGGGCTGCGCGCGATCGGCGCCGACGATACACGGCCGTGGCTGAATCACGGCAACTGGCCTGCCGATTACTTCCCGTTGCAGAAATTGTCTTCCAGGACCGAGCAGTTTCAAATCCAGGAAGCGGACTATCCGTTCGTCCACGTCGATGGTGACGGTGTCCACGAGATTGCCGTCGGTCCGATCCACGCAGGCATCATCGAGCCCGGACACTTCCGCTTCTCGGTCGTCGGCGAAAAGGTGTTGCGCCTCGAGGAACGGCTGGGCTATGCGCACCGGGGAATCGAGCGGCTATTCGAACACATGCCCGCGCTCGACGGACACCGTCTCGCAGGACGCATCGCCGGAGACACCACGGTCGCCTTTACGTGGGCCTATTGTATGGCGGTCGAGCGCGCGTTGAATGGACGGATTCCGCCACGCGCGCAGTGGCTGCGTGCGCTATTGCTCGAGCGCGAGCGCATTGCCAATCACCTGGGCGATCTTGGCGCGCTCGGCAACGACGCGGGGTTCGCGTATGGTCTCTCGCAGTTCTCCCGTCTGAAGGAAGACTGGTTACGCCTGAACAATCTGGCTTTCGGGCATCGCTATCTGATGGACCGGATCGTTCCCGGGGGCTTGTCAACGGACCTCGATGCGCGCTTCGTCACCTCGATGCTGACGCAGTGCGATCAGATCGACACACAAGTCCGCGTCATGCAGCGCATCTACGAGGATCAATCGGGACTGCAGGATCGCTTTGCAGGTACGGGCATACTTTCCGCAAAATTGGCGGAGCACTTCGGTGTGTGCGGGCCGGTCGGACGTGCGAGCGGCCGGAAAATCGACGTGCGTATTGATCACCCTTACGCGCCCTACCACGAGGTTCAGGTGCGGATGGTCAGCGATGACCGGGGCGATGTGGCAGCCCGGACCGCCGTCAGGTTCAACGAAATCTACGAGTCCACTCGGTTGATCCGGACCCTCCTCGCCGATCTGCCTGGTGGTGACATCGTCTCCCGGGTCGAATACAGTGGCTCGCCATCCTGCGGGGTCGGTTGGATCGAAGGCTGGCGGGGCGATGTATTCATCGCACTCGAGACCGGGGCAGACGGAACCATTTCGCGCTGTCACTGCCATGACCCGTCGTGGCAGAACTGGCCGGCCCTGGAGCACGCGATCATCGGCAATATCGTTCCGGATTTCCCGCTGATCAACAAGTCGTTCAATCTGAACTACGCGGGACACGACCTGTAATGTGGCAACTTCTCAAACAGATCGCGACAACCGGCACACCGACTCAACGCCTGCCCGATGGCGATGAAGCATGGCGGTCCGAAGGCCACCGTATCCAGCAGGAAATACTCGACGTGCTGGGTCGGGCGCTATGCATTCGCGAGATTGATGCGGGCTCCTGCAACGGCTGCGAACTGGAAATCCATGCGCTCAACAATCCGTACTACAACATCGAAGGTCTGGGTATCAAGTTCGTCGCGAGTCCCCGTCACGCCGACATGCTGCTCGTCACTGGCCCGCTGACACTGAACATGAAGGAAGCAGTGCTGCGGGCCTACGAGGCAACGCCGCATCCGAAGCTGGTCGTCGCAGTTGGCGAGTGCGCCTGCACCGGAGGCATGTTCAAGGAAAGCTACGCCGTGTGCGGACCGCTCTCGAAACTTTTTCCTGTCGACGTCACGGTGCCGGGTTGTCCGCCGCCCCCCATCGATATCCTGAGAGGCATTCTCGCCGCGCTTCGTGTGAAACGCACGTTGCTCAAGCCATGATCACCAGCCGTGACATACGCCGCTGACAGTGTTCCTGGTTGAGGGTTCCGCGCGGGAACCAAGTGTGATGACGACTCCAGCACGCCACACTGATGTTTATAAGGACCGTGGAACAGCAGTCTAAGCTCGCACCCGGCGCGCTCTTGCATAGGGCCGGCCATACAGAAGTAACTTCAGATCCAGCGTTCGCATGGTCAAGCGTCTTGACCCAGTGGGGCTCCTGCGCGATCTTTCTGGCAATTGTAGCGGTGTGGGGGCTGGGCAGCGCACATGCCGACTGAATCCCGAACCCGCCCAGCGCGTCAGTCGACGTTTCCCGCGCACGGGTGAAAACCTGAAGTCCACAGTCACCGAAACCGGCCATTGCAGCGGTTCAGGCTATGGGGAAACACGCACCGGGAAGGCTGCGACCAAGGCACGGGCTACGATGTACGTCCGGAGCGGAGAAGGCTTTTATTCAGACGGCTGCCTGCTGGATTCCACAACATGGCCCGCATCGGTCTGCGTCGGCTCCCGGACGACGAGGACCGGGATCCGACAGTGCGTCAGCACCTTCAGGGTCTCACTGCCGAGCAATAAGGCACGCATGCCGCCTCGGCCATGGGATGCCATGACAATGAGATCACAGCTTCGTTGCGCTGCCACGCTGATAATCGCCTCATACGGGTGAGCGTGGTTTCTGGTAACCGTATCGCACTCGACACCGGCCTGGGTAGCCGCTTTTGTGACGGCCAGCAGATAGTTATCCGCATGCTGTCGGGTAACCTGAATGACCCGATCCTCCGTGTCGGCGATCATTTCGGTGCCATACGCGAGGACATGGAATTCCGGAATGACATGGAGCCCGGTGACCTTTGCGCCGCTTTCCGTGGCAAGCGTCACCGCCATCTGGATAGCAGCGTCAGAAAGTGTCGAACCATCGGTTGGCACCAGCACATGCTTGAACATACGTTTCTCCCAGCGGCCAGGTCTGCTCGTCCTGAAGTCCTGCCCGGAGCCCACCGCTTGAGCCAGGCACACCTGAAACAAGGCGACTTCTTTCAGTATAGTCAGCTTTATGAAGCCTGCCAGGTCGACTGATTTGTGTGTCAAAGTGCCGCGCGTCAACCTCACCGAAGTCAGATACATTCGACAGGCATCCGGCGTCGTTCCGGGTTCGCTCAGCGCGCACCAGACGCTCGGCCTGCGGCTTGTCGCAGATCGTCCCGCCACTCGGCTGCTTCCTGCCGATGCGATGCAGCAGATCAAACGTTGGATCAACCCGGTCGTGGCTCAAGCATCTTCCCGAAAATCTGCAATGACGCCCATCAAGTTCATACTCCGCTACACGGCTGTGCCGTTCATGGCAATCGTCGCCGTCGTATCTTGGGCCTCACTTCACTCGTCTGCCGAAATCGATGCCCGACAGTACGCGGCATTATCAGGCGCCTATGCAAGCTTCCCGGTGGATCTCCGACGAGATATCAGACAGGCTCTGCATTCGGGGAAGCTGAGCAAGTGGGATTATTCGTCGCTGGTACGGGAATCCCTCAACGATGGAGTTGTTCTCGACTGGCCGTCCGACGATAAGGAGGACGTCGCTACCGAGCGGGAAAAGCTGGCTGCGCTCGTCAAGGCGGACCGACCCTGAGCCACGCCACTCACTGAGTTACCAGTATAGATACGCCACGCTCGTTGTCTGGGATGCCACCCCGTTTTATTGATAAGGCATCCATATTTATAGAAAGTGGCTTGGCCAGACCTGCTGTTTGCAGCAGTGGCCTTGATTTCAGCCCTGGCTAGCGGACTCTCTCGCGAAAGACTGGTGGCGAATCAGGTATTGCCAGTCCCTCCACGACGGCTTCAAAGCCGTCCGGCATGCCGGCGGCTGGCGAACCTAGCGTGAGTCGTGCGCCCGCCGCCTGGGCGATCGCATTGACGATTGCCAGCCCCAGGCCGCTTCCCTTCGCTGTTGTGGCCCCGCGTTCGAACGGCTGGCTCAGGCGCGCGAGCGTCTCCGAGGGTACGACAGGCCCCCGGTTCCGGACGCTCAAGGTGCCGCCGCTCGTGAGCATGATACGAACGGCCGTTGCGTCCGTACCGTGCTTGACGGCGTTTTCAATAAGGTTGCGCGCAAGAATGGCGAAAGCGTCCTGGTCGATTCGCGACAATACGGGTTCATCGGGCAGGCTCAGTGCGAGTTCATTAGATCGTGCAATGCGCCGGACATCGTCGACCACGAGTTGAAGGACGGGCCGCAAGTCTTGCGCGATATCAGAGAGGACGCGGGCGCCTTCTGCCCGGGCCAGTTGCATGAGCTTTTCGCTGAGTCGCACGAGCGTCTGCAAAGTGATCTCGACGTTTCGCGCACGTTGCTCGATTGGCGTGCCTTGTGCCTCGGCTATCAGGCGTTGCGTTTGCGCAAGTGCTGCGGCAATCGGCGTGCGAAGCTCGTGTGCGCTGTTGGCCGTGAAGCTGCGCTCGGCGCTCAGTGCCCGGTCAAGCCGCTGCATCAGGTCGTTGACCGCGTCAGCTATTGGCTCGATTTCCGTAGGCATGCCGACCTTGGCGAGCGGAGTGAGATCGTCGCGACCTCTAGAGGCAACACCCTCGCAAAACCGGCTGATCGGACGCAATCCTGTCTTCACGATCAGCCACGTGCCGACGAGGCCAAGCAAGATGAGAACAAGGAGCGGCTCGATCACCGCAAGTGCCGCCCGGGTGCTGACGTGACGGCGCTCAACCAGGGGTTCCGCAATCGCGAGCAGGACCGTTCCTTGCAGGACCGTTTCCGTATAAATCCGGTGGCTGGCCGTCGACGTGAAGCCTGCCTTCAGATCAGCCGGGAAGACCCCAGGGTCCGCATCATGAGACTGCAGGACGGTCTTGCCGGTTTGGTCGCGCACGATATAGGTGAGCAACTCGTCGTGCGCGCGTACGGCCGCTACGCGCTGTCCGGTGCTGCCTTGCGTACTTAGATCAAGGATATCCGTGACGGCCAGCGGCACGAGCCGCTGCGCCGTCTCCTGCAAGGCGCTATCCGAGATCCGGTCGATTTCGTCTTGCAGGACATGAAACGCCGCTGCTCCTACAAGGAGCGACAGTGCGGCCAGGCCAACGGCAAGCGCTACTGCGAGGCGCGCCTGGAGGCTGTGCAGCATCGCTAGCACTGCCTGAGTTTGTAGCCGAGGCCACGCGCCGTCTCGATCAGGTCGCCCCCCAGCTTCTTGCGCAGCCGGCTCATGTGCACCTCGATGGTGTTGCTGCCGATTTCGGCGTTAAACGAGTAAAGGCGCTCTTCCAGCTGCGCCTTTGAAAGAATCATGCCCTGTCGCTGAATGAACGCCTCGAGCAATGCCCATTCGCTGGCGGTAAGGGAAATGGAACGGCCTTCTCGACAGATGCTGTGGGCGGCCAGATCGATCTGCAAATTGCCCAGTGTGACAAATGGGTTGGGATTGCCTGAATACCGGCGCGCAACGGCGTTGACGCGCGCGGTGAGCTCGGATAGATCGAATGGCTTGACAAGGTAGTCGTCGGCGCCAGCGTTTAATCCGGCGATGCGGTTGGCGACCTGGTCGAGCGCAGTCAGGATCACCACGGGTACCGAAGAGCCGGATACACGCAATTCACGCAGAAAATCGATTCCCTTGCCGTCCGGCAGCAGCAGGTCCAGCAGGATCAGGTCGTAGTTCGCGGCTTGCACGTAGCGCCGGGCGTCGCCCAGGGTCGTGACGTAGTCGGTGGAATGTCCGTCCCGCGTGATCTGGTCCCGAACGGCTTGGCCGAGCAGCGGATCGTCCTCGACAAGCAGTACTCTCATGCGATAGTCCCGGCGGTTGTTATCGCAAACTGTGCTACGCCAAGCTTACGCCAGGCTGAAGAAAAATCTTTTCGTTCGCAAGGCTGGCTTCAGGTATGGGCCGCATTGTAGAGCCTGTCAGGACAAAACCACACGCCCCGTCATGAAACGACCACCGATCCGAAGAAGCATTGCCATCGTATCCCTTGTCGCGCTATGCGCTGGCGTCGCCCAACTGGCGCAGGCGGACGACGACTGCACCGCACCGCTCACGAACTGGAAACCGGTCAGCGAGATCGATGCGCTAGCCAGAAAACAAGGCTGGAACGTGAGTCGGGTCAGAACGGATGACGGTTGCTACGAGATCCGTGGACTCGACGCGCAGGGGCGGCACTTCAAAGCCAAAGTCGATCCGGCCACGCTCGCGATCATCCGGCTGAAAACCGATGGCGACGCCCAGGACGAGCGCCACGGTGAAGACGGCGGTGAGCACGAGGACCGGAGCGGCCCGCGACCGGCTGCGGCAGGACCGCGCGCGCCCAACGATAAACCGGGTAACGCGGCAAGCGGCGCGCAGCCATCCAATGGGCTATTGACCCCGGGGAGCCGGCCGCAGGTTCAGATCCGCTGACCTGCGAAAACCGTCGTCGCAACACACTTTCGTCATACGCAAATCAACGCTGACGCAGGGTAAGTGCGCCGTCTCGCCCGGCGTAGCCACTATTGAAGAGGACAGGTCATGAAATACACATTCCCTATTGCAGCGCTTGCCGGTGCACTCGCGATTCCCTCGCTGGCGTTCGCCCGCCCCGTCACGATTGAAGCGCAATTAACCAATTACGGCGGTGACGGTGCGTACGTGGTGATGTACGTCACCGACCGGGCTGGCCGCTATCAGGGCACGCTGTGGATGGCAGGCGAGAAGGCGAAGTACTACAGGCACCTGAGCGCCTGGTACCGGATGACGGGAAATGGCGCGGCAAGGATCGACGGCATTACGGGTGCGAGCGTTGGTGCCGGCAGGACGCTGAAGGCAACGCTCGATCTTGCCGATACGCTAATCGACGCCGGCTACGAAATTCACGTGGATACCGCAGTGGAGAACATGAACGAGAACCCGTCCGAGGTGGTCGTTCCATTGACGACATCGGGAACCGGAAAGTCTGTCAGAGGGCGCGGCTATGTGAAGGCGTTTCGCTATACGTTGTGAGGGATGCCATGCTTCGCAAGCTTCATTCGTTGCCCGGACTGATCGCCGCCCTCGTCCTGATGGTCACGGCGATCTCCGGTGCGATGCTGTCTCTGAACCCTGTGATCGAACGCGCAGGCGTAGTTCAGGTTAGCCAGCATTCGCTCGACGCAGCGACGCTCGCCGCACGTGTGAAGGCCCATTACCCCGGCCTCGAGAAAATCGTGCGAAAGCCCTCGGGCGCCGTCATTGCCTATTACTCTTCAGGCGGCGAGTCTGGCGCCGCCAGCATCGATCCCGTGACAGGTGACGGTGTCGAACCTTATACGCCATCGACCACCATGCGCTGGCTGACCAATCTGCACCGCAAGCTGCTCATAAGCGATGCCGGGCGCGTCGCAACCGGCCTCGGGGCAGGTTTGATGCTGCTGCTGGCCGCATCCGGCCTTGCGCTACTCGAACGCCGTATGGGCGGATGGGCGAAGCTGTTCGGCCGCATTCGGGGTAGCGGTCTGCAGCGAATCCACAATGAGGTTGCCCGCGTCGCCATTCTCGGGCTGACGCTCTCGGCTGCAACAGGGCTCGTCCTGTCGTTGACGACCTTCGAGGTGATCCCCGAACGAGCCACGGCGCAACTTCCGTTTCCGGCCTCCGTGAGCACCGGCGCCCCGCTTGTAGTGAATCGCGTTGCTGCGCTCAGGAACGTCGATGTAACCGACCTGCGTGAACTGATGTTGCCCTCCCCCCAGAACCCGGGCGATGTCTACGCGTTGCGGACATCGAGCGGCACCGGCTACATCGACCCGTCGTCAGGGAAATGGCTCGCGTGGCAGCCCAATGACGCTTGGCAGCGTTTTCACGAGGTCGTGTTCATGCTGCATACGGGCGAGGGACTGTGGTGGCTCGCGCTGATCCTCGGGCTTGCGAGCGCGTCGGTGCCGGTTTTGGCGATTACTGGAGTATGGCTATGGGTGCGGCGTCGCCGCGCGACGGTAAAAGTTCCAGACAACGTGAGCGCGGGTCAGGCCGATACGGTCATTCTCGTGGGAAGCGAAGGAAACAGCACCTGGGCGTTCGCTGCCGCAATTCATCAGGCGCTGACGCGCGCGAATTTTCGCGTGCATATAGCGCCGATGAACGATCTTTCATCACGCCACTGCAAGGCGCAACGCCTGATCGTACTGACTTCGACGTATGGCGATGGTGAGGCACCGTCCAACGCCACGCAGTATTTGAGCAAGCTCGCGAGCATGAACGACTATGTTCCACCAACGTTTGCCGTCCTCGGTTTTGGGGATCGCCAGTTCCCCCATTTCTGTGGTTATGCGCAAACCGTGCACGATGCGTTGATCGCCAAAGGCGGCCAGGCGCTCATCGAGTGCAGCAGCGTTGACCGGCAGTCGGAGAGCACGTTCAGGAAGTGGAGCGAGCAACTGGGTATCGCACTCGACGTGCGACTCGACGTGCGCTACCAGCCGTCGCTACCGCGCACCGTCTCCCTGACGCTTGTGGAGCGCAAGGACTATGGACTCGACTCTGGAAGTGTCACGTCGGTGTTGCGCTTTGTCCGCAGCACACCGCGCAATCGGCGGTGGCACACCCCGCTGCAAAGGGCTCTGCCGTCATTCGACGCGGGCGACCTGCTCGGGGTGATCCCGCCCGGCGACACCGTGCCGAGGTTCTACTCGCTCGCGAGCGCTTCGCGAGATGGTTTTATCGAAATCTGCGTGCGCAGGCATGCGCATGGGGCCTGCTCTGGCTATCTGACAGCTTTGCAACCCGGCAACGCGATTCAGGCGTTCATTCGCCGGAACCCTGCGTTCAGACCCGCGGCGGGAGAGGCGCCAATCATTCTTATCGGCGCCGGGACGGGCATCAGCCCATTCGTCGGCTTCATCCGGCAAAACTCGGCGGGGCGGCCCATGCATCTGTATTTTGGTGCCAGACGCTCAGGCGAGGCGTTCCTGTACGACGAAGAGTTGCAGAACCTGGTCGGCAACCGCCGGCTGACGACTTTCAAGACCGCCTTCTCGTGCCCCGTACGGAAGACCTACGTGCAGGAGCGACTCATGGCCGACGCGCCAACGCTTCGTGAACTCGTCGCCAGCGGAGCGCAGATCATGGTGTGCGGAGGCAGAGACATGGCCAACTGTGTGGCCCGAGCGTGGGAACACATTCTGGATGGCTCCGGCCTTTCCGTGAACGAGATGAGATTGAAGGGAAGATATGTCGAAGATGTCTATTGAAGGACCGATGGCCGGTTGTCCCGAGCGCTATACGTTCAACGGACCGACGATGGGCACCCGATACAGCGTGCAATGCTACGCGCCGGCGGGGTTGGACCGCGCCCTGATCGCTTCTGAACTGGATGCGGCGGTACGAGCGGTAGACGAGGAAATGTCGAACTGGAAGGACAGTTCCGATTTGACACGGTTGAATAGAGCCGAGCCCGACGTCTGGGTGCCGATATCCCGCAATCTTGCGACGGTGCTGGTGCGCGCGACGGAGATGGGGCGCGAGACAGACAATGCGTTCAACGCAGGTGTCGGCGATGTGGTGGATCAGTGGGGCTTCGGCCCATCCAACGCGCCGCGGCCAACCATGCGGGAAGCCTCGCGCGAACGACCCCGACGCCCGCTGGTCGAACTGCTCGACGTCAACGTCGAGCAGTGTCGCGCTCGCAAGCAGGCGCATGTGAGCCTCGACTTGTGCGGTATCGCCAAAGGCTTCGGCGTAGACGAATTGGCGCGTGTGCTGGACAGTCATGACGTTCGGTCGTGGCTTGTCGGAATCGACGGTGAGATGCGTGCGCGAGGCACAAAGACTGGCCAGGCACTGTGGGCAATCGCAATCGAGCGTCCCGACTACGAACGCCGGGAGGCGCTCGGCGTGATCGAACTCACGGATATCGCGGTCGCAACTTCGGGGGACTATCGTCACTGGAGCGAATGCGAGGGCAAGCGCATCTCGCATGTCGTGGATCCGCGCACAGGTGAGCCCTTATGCAACGGGGTCGCGTCGGTCACAGTGCTGGCGAGGTCCTGCATGGACGCGGATGCTTATGCAACCGCGCTCATGGTGTTGGGGCCTCAGAAAGGCCTGGATTTCGCACGCCGCAAGCAGCTGGACGCACTTTTTCTGCTGCGCGATGGCGCACAAATACTGGCGATCGGCACGGGTTTGTTTGATGCGGGTTTCAACGGTATAGAAGTCCCCGGCGGATAAGGTGTTTCTCGAGCTCGACCAGAACGAACACCACACTGGAGAGCAGAACACACATTGCCAGCTCAGTCATATTAAGCGCGGTCGTCCGGAAAACGGTGTTCAACATGGGTACATAGATCGTCGCCAGTTGAAGCGCAAAGGTGAGCAGCACCGCGCCCACAAGGGGCATGTTTGAACGCGCTCCCCGCGCGAAAAACGACGCTTGCTCCGATCGGATGGCAAGTACGTGTCCCATCTGGGAGAGCGTGAGCACCGTAAAGGTCATGGTCTGCCAATGTGCCGAAGCGACGTGAATGGCGTATGCCTGCGTGAGCAGCGTGACACCAGCCATTGCGAGCCCAACCCATACGATGTGCTGCCACATGCCGCGGGCAAAGACGCTTTCCCCTGGGGGCCGTGGTGGCCGCAGCATGACGCCCTTCTCCGCCGGTTCGGCCGCCAGTGCCAGCCCCGGCAGTCCATCGGTGACCAGGTTAATCCACAGGATGTGTATGGGAAGCAAGGGAATCGGCAGGCCGAGAAAAGGCGCGAGAAAAATAGTCCATATCTCAGCCGAATTGCACGTCAAGGCGTAGCGAATGAACTTGCGTACATTATCGAAGATTCGCCGCCCCTCTTCGACGGCACCGACGATGGTGGCGAAGTTGTCGTCCAGCAGCACGATACTGGCCGCATCCCGCGCAACATCGGTGCCCTTTTTTCCCATCGCAATGCCGATATCCGCGCCGGCGAGCGCCGGCGCGTCGTTCACGCCATCACCGGTCATCGCGACGAACTGGCCATGCGCCCGAACGGCCTCGACGATCCTGATTTTTTGCGCCGGGTCCACCCGGGCAAACACGCGGGTATGCACAACCTGCGCGACTAGCGCTTCATCCGTGAGTCGACTGAGTTCCTGGCCGGTCAACACGGTGTCCCCGGGGGCGAGAATGCCAAGTTCGCGGGCGATAGCACACGCGGTTACAGGGTGATCCCCCGTGACCATTACGGGTGTGATCCCTGCCGATCTGCAAGCCTTGACTGCCTGCCGTACGTCGGGCCGCGGCGGATCACGCATGCCAGCCAGGCCAAGCAAAGTGAGGCCGCATTCGATTTCTTCTATATCGTGACCGGCAGGCAGACTGTCCCACTTCCGGCTCGCGACGGCGAGTACACGAAGACCACTATCCGCCATCGCCTCAGCCGCCGCCAGCACGCGTTCGTGGTCCACAGCGACCATCCCATGATCTGACAGGGACGCGTTGCAACGTTCAATGACCGTCTCCGGTGCGCCCTTCGTGTAAGCAATAAATCCGGTTCCGCTGCGGTGAATCGTTGTCATCCGCTTGCGATCGGAGTCAAACGGGAACTCCAGGAAGCGCGGGCTCGTGACTTCGAGCGCGCTCTTGTCGAAGCCAGCGTCAGCGGCCACTCTCCACAACGCAACCTCGGTCGGATCGCCTGCGACCTCCCCGCCCGCAGCGCGGCTAACGTTGTTGCATAACGCCAATGCCTCCAGCAAGCATCTCGTAGCGGGCCTTTTTGTATCGAACGATGCGATGGGTAACCGCACGCCATCAGCGTAGAGCTCAGTTGTGCACATCTCGTTCAGGGTCAATGTGCCAGTCTTGTCGGTACAGATCCAGCTCACGGACCCCAAGGTTTCGACCGCAGGCAAACGTCGCACCAGGGCATTGTGTCGTGCCATATTGCGCGCACCAAGGGCAAGCATCACGGTCACCACTGCGGGTAAAGCTTCAGGGATAGCGGCGACGGCAAGACTCAGGCTCGTGAGAAGCATGAGCAGCACTGGCTCGCCCCGCAGCACACCTGTCGCAAAGATGATCGCGCAGATCACAAGAATCATCATGGCCAACCGGCGCCCAAACGCTGCAAGACGCTTTTGCAGCGGCGTCTGGACCACAGGTGCCGCTTCGATCATCCCGGCGATCTTGCCGAGTTCGGTGGCCATGCCGGTAGCAACGGCAATACCTCGTGCTCGACCGTAGGTGACAACAGTGCCCTTGAAAGCCATATTTGTCCGGTCGGCGAGTTGTAGCGAAGCGTCGTCAAGCGACGCGGTGCCCTTCTCTACCGGCACCGACTCCCCAGTGAGAACTGCTTCGGCGATCTTCAGCCCGGACGCCTCGGCAAGACGAAGATCGACGGGAACGGTAGAACCGGTATCCAGCAAAACGACGTCGCCCTGCACAATGCCCGATGCCGGGACCGTTTGACATTCGCCTTCGCGAATGACTGTCGCCTGCAGCCTGGCGAGTTGTGCGAGCGACGCCATCACACGCTCGGCGCGATAGTCCTGGATGAAGCCGACTGTGGCGTTAAGCAACACGATCGCGACGATCACGAGCGCGTCCGCAGCCTCGCCGATCAGGCCCGACACGAGAGCCGCCGCCAACAGAGCGACGATCATGAAGTCCTTGAACTGACAGATCAGCATGTCAAGGACGCCCCGGCGCCGCTGCTCACGAATCTCGTTCGGCCCGTCTTTGGCGAGGCGCCGGTGCGCCTCTGCCAGTGTCAGGCCATCCTCGCAATCGGTGCCCAGTTGCATGGCGATGGCCGCGACCTGCATTGCGTGCCATGTGTTGGAACCCTCTGCCCCAGGGCAAATCGTGCGCGTCGGAGTCAACATGGACCGATCCTTCTGTACGAGAGTCGACGAACGTCGCATTGAAGCGGTACGCGGCAAGTGCCAGTATCGGTGCGGGTCAGACTCGCTGATTGACCTTTATCAAGCAGTAACGTGCGGGTAGCGACAGATCATATGGTCTCCGGTCTCGCATCTGGATGCATTGTTTCGGCCTGCGATGACTGCCCGGATACAGAAACGCCGAATCCACGAACGGGAGCGCTCAATGCGATCGGGAAAGCATGTCGTGCTAGCACTGCTTCTGGCTGGTCTGGTAGCTTTGGGGTTCATGGTTCTGCGCCCTTTTCTAGTTCCGGTCGCGTGGGCGCTGATTATTTCGTATGTCACCTGGCCCGCCTACAGCCGTTTGCGACGCCTGCTCCGCGAAAGCGCGGGTACTAGCGCGCTGCTGATGACCCTTCTCCTGACGTGTGCGTGCATACTGCCAGTCGTCTGGCTGATGAAGCCGTTGACAGAAGATCTAAGGGACGCCAGCCGGGCTATCGTCGCCTACTTCTCCGATCGTCCTCGCGACTTACCCGATTTTCTGGCGCGCATCCCCTGGATCGGGTCCTCGTTGCAGGCGTTTCTCGATCATGTGGAGATTGATCCCCCTGCCATCCGCTCCCAACTCTCAGGATGGGCGAATCGCTGGACAAGCGAAATTGGTGACCTCCTCGGAAGTGCGGCCCGGAACGCCACAAAGCTGGGGTTTGCTCTCGTGACGCTGTTTTTTGCGTATCGCGATGGAGAAAGTCTCCTGAATCAGATACGGCAGGCTTTGCGGCCTTTCCTTGGCGAGCGCCTTGACGACTATCTCACCGCGATCGGCAGCATGACCCGATCCGTCGTCTACGGCATTGTGCTGACAGCAATCGCGCAGGCAGTGTTGGCCGGGCTGGGTTACTGGGCCGCAGGCGTAACTGCGCCCGTCACGCTGGCAGGGATCACTGCTCTCGTAGCATTGATTCCTTTTGGCACGCCATTGGTATGGGTGCCGGTGGCGGTCGGCCTTCTATTTGCGGGCCGCACGGTGGCCGGAGTCGGGTTATTGCTCTGGGGAATGCTGGTCATTAGCTGGGTAGACAATCTGATAAGGCCGTTTGTGATTAGCAGCAGCGCACGCATTCCATTTCTGCTCGTCATGTTTGGTGTGCTTGGTGGACTCGCCGCATTCGGTCTGATCGGATTGTTCCTTGGGCCCGCCATACTGGCTGTTCTGATGGCGCTGTGGCGCGAATGGCAGACAGAGGCGACACGGCAACAGGTGCGGCAACCGGTTCAGCGGAATGACATACCTAAGTAGTGGATCGCCAGCGGTGCTGGCACGAGCTTATCCAATCGGAACACAAGTAAATCATTTCGCCCAAGCTTTCACCGCGACCGGAGCCTGTTTCAGGCTTCGATCGGGCGGACGAGCAACACCGGCACGTGGGTGATACGCAGTACGCGGCTCGCCACGCTACCCAGCAGCCAGCGCGAGATACCACGCCGGCCGTGTGTGCCCATGACGACCAGATCGGCGTTCCAATGATCTGCCTCCCTCACGATGGCGTGGGGCACATCGTCGCCGGTTCTTTCCGTGCTGATCATCGCGGATTCCGCCTCGATTCGTAATCCGGCCAGCAACTCCGCTGCCGCCGCAAGTGCTGCATTGCCCTCTTTGACAAGTGCATCTTCAAGCAGAGGAAGTGGCACAAAATCGCTCATCCTCACCGCCTGATCAAGAATATTTACGATACGCAAGGACGTCTGCTTCGTGGCGAGTTTTAATCCGTATCGAAGCGCATGCCGCGATGGTGAGCTACCGTCGACGGCGAAGAGCATTCGCTTCGGACCGCCGCAGGTATCTCTTTCATAAGAAGCTGGAACAACTAGAATCGAGCACGGGCAGATTCGCGCCAGAGGTTCAGAGACTGTTCCTTCCAGCCAGCGTAGTAGCCGACGGTTCTGTCGGGTGCCAACCACGAGGAGATCGGCTCGCCACGTCCGCGCTGCTTCAAGCAGTGCGTAGGCTAGATCCCGACCCTGCATGGAAAGATCGATCACCTCCGTGTCGACAACCGTCTCGCCGCTCGAAAATATGCTCTGTGCCTGAGTGACCGCATCCGCGGCACCGCGCAGCAACTCGTCGCGCACCGGGCTGAGATCCACTCCGACAAGTGGATCCAACGGAATCAGCCTGCGTGGATCTTCAGCCACACTGATGATTCGCACGTGTGCCCCTGGCGCCGCAATGCCTTGAACATAGGCCGCAGCGCGCAAAGAGGCGGGCGAAGCGTCTACAGCAATGAGAATGCGACCGACTTCGTCGTGATCAAGGAGGGTTGAACTGGCAGGGTTCATGACGAAGTCTCCAAGGTGTCCGCATGGTGGGTCCGATATGTTTCCTCAGACGGTTTGTCGAGCCTTCGCGCGCGACGACACTCTCATGCGCCCTGCCCACGGGCTGTCCGGATAACAACGCCCCAGTACACTCTATTCGCCGGCTCATCCCCCAGATTGACCTGAATCAACCCATCCGCCCACGGGCTATCACTGTTGTTCGCAGCCGTCTGAACGGGACACTTCATGCCTCGCATTGCGGTTCGAACTCCAATAGCGAATGATTGCGCACCCCGACGGACCATTCATTACGACCAATGCATTGCTCTGGCTGCGAACAGACATGATGAGCCTCCATCGCATTCGATCCGTTGGGCACACCGGTCGTCTTGACGCACGTCAATCTCTCATGGCGAACGAGTCCTATGCTCGATCCATAGCGACACAAATCACGCGCTGAAGTGAATATGTCGAGGAATACCGTACTCGTTGACCTTTTAACGCCTGCCAAGCCGGCTACGCACACGTAGTCCTTAGGTGCGCAGACCTGACTGTCATCGCGTCTGCCCTATACGACAAAGGCCCGATCGACCATGAAGTGCCCGAAAGCGATCGACGTTCCCTCGTCCGAGCCGCCCGTCGCAGCTATCGATGCCAGAAGCGTTAGAACATTGCCTGAAATGTTCGAGGCTGCCTGTACGCGTTACGCAGGACGCCCCGCGTTCAGTTCGTTCAATCACACGCTCGAATATCGGGACGTTGCGCTATACGCGCACCGCTTTTCCGAGTTTCTTGTCAACGAATTCAAACTTGCGCCGCTCGAGCGTGTCGCACTCATCTTGCCGAATGGCTTACCCTATGTCGTCGCCTTTTATGGCGTCCTCGACGCCGGGCTCGTCGTCGTCAATATCAATCCGCTGGCTACGCCTCGTGAGATTCAGATCCAGCTCGCCACGGCGGCTGTTTCAGCGATCGTCGTACTGGAAAATTTTGCCTGCAAACTGGACGAAATCCTGGATGAGAATCAGGCGAAGGCTGTTATATCCGTCGCGGTGGGCGATCTGCTTCCGCTGCCCAGGCGCGCCGCAATGGATTTTGTACAGCGCGTCGTGCGTGACTCGATTCCGCCTGCAAAAAGGGAATACTGGACATTCAGTGCGGCCTTGTCGTGCCGGCATTCGATCGAGCGAGATCACATCCGCCCCAGTCTCGACGATGTCGCGCTGCTGCAATACACGGGAGGAACGACAGGCACTCCCAAGTGCGCGATGCTCACGCATCGCAACCTTAGCTCGAACGTCGCACAGATTCGTGCATGGCTGGGTTCGGCGTTCTGTTCTACGCCTCAGACCATTCTCACGCCGCTGCCGCTCTTTCATATATTCGCGCTGACCGCCAGTCTGCTGACTTTCTTTGAAATCGGCGGGCACAATGTCCTGGTGACGGATCCCCACTACCTTGCCGCGCTCGTCAGAACCATGCGCCACGCACGGCCCACCGCGCTGCTAGGCGTGAATACACTATTCAATGCCCTTCTCACCGCACCGCATTTCGACGCTGTGGACTGGTCACACCTGCGTCTCGTGATCGGCGGCGGCGCAGCGATTCAGGCTTCGGTTGCCGCGCGATGGCAGTCAGCAACGGGAGTGCCGATTATCGAAGGGTACGGGCTGACCGAAGCGTCGCCAGTAGTCTGCGTGAATCCGATGGATGCAAAGCACTTTTCCGGATCAGTCGGTCATCCGTTGCCTTCAACCGAGGTTAGCATCCGTGACGACAACAACGCAGCTGTCGCCGCGGGTGTCATCGGAGAAGTCTGGGTCCGGGGCCCGCAGGTCATGCGCGGCTACTGGATGAACCCCGTCGAGACCGCGGAAGTGATCTCGCCCGAGGGCTGGCTTCGCACGGGCGACGTCGGTTATCTCACGCCCGCGCAGATGCTCGTCCTGGTGGACCGCAAGAAAGACGTGATCGTCGTGTCCGGTTTCAAGGTTTACCCCTCGGACGTCGAAGCCGTGGTCTCCGCGCTTGCGGGCGTAAGCGCCGCTGCGGTAGTCGGCGTGCCGGATGAACGGACCGGACACGCCGTCAAACTATTCGTCGTCCGGTCCTCGGCGGATCTTACGGCCGCCGCCTTGCTGGAGCACTGCCGCGCTAATCTGAGCGCCTACAAGGTTCCCCGGTCAATTGAATTCCGTGACACCTTGCCTCTGAACCAGCTCGGCAAGGTCCTCCGCCGAACGTTAACCTGACCGAGCCAGGGATGCGATTGCATGGGTAACGGCGCGTGATTGCGCGCGAGGCGCAATTCAGCAATTGACGACGATCAAGCGCCCTCCTCCCCGTCGCGCCTATGCTGAAATCCCGACACGGAAGCGGTCGTGCGATATGAACGAAGACGTCACCCGCCGCCGATCGAGCGACGCCCAACGGTTGCTCGATATAGCGGATGCTTTCGCCGCTGAAGTCGGCCCACGGGGATACAGGCCACATGGCGTCACGCTGAACAGCGAGTTCGAACGTGACCTTGGCCTCGACAGTCTCGCGCGCACCGAACTGCTGGCTCGCATCGAGAAAACGCTCGGCGTGCATTTTCCGGTTGCGTTGTTCGAGCAGGCGAAGACGCCCGGTGATTTACTGCGTGCACTTGAAGGAGAAACATTGGGGCAACCCGGGTGCGCAATCGGCACCGCTGAGCTTCCAGCGCCGACCGACACCCTTGACCCGCCGATCGCCGCACAAACGCTGGTCGAGGCATTGCAGTGGCACGTATCCCGGCGACCTGAACACACGCACATCGTATTTCTCGACGAGGAAGCGTCGCCACACACAATGACCTACTCGGCGCTGTACGAGGCGGCCCTACGGGTATCGAGCGGGTTGCACAGACTCGGCGTGAACCCCGGCGACACCGTCGCACTGATGTTGCCGACCGGTAACGACTATTTCGCCTGCTTTGCGGGAATCCTGCTTGCCGGCGCAGTAGTCGTGCCGGTGTATCCGCCTGTGCAATCGGCACGGATCGACGATCACCTGAAGCGACACGCGGCCATTCTGCTGGATGCGCGCTCTCGCGTCATGATCGTGCCGTCACACGCACTCGTAGCAAGCCTTCTGGCAAAGGCGCGGATATCGACGTTGCGTGAGATCGTGACGACGCATCAGCTCATGGGCGAAACGGACAATGAGCGGTATATCCCTCGCGCACAAGACGTCGCGTTGCTTCAGTACACGTCCGGTAGCACAGGTGCGCCAAAAGGCGTGGTGCTCACACACGCCAATCTGCTCGCCAATATCCGGGCAATGGGAGAGACTGCCCGGATCGAGGAACACGACATCTTCGCGAGCTGGCTCCCTCTGTACCACGACATGGGCCTGATTGGAGCCTGGTTCGGGCCGCTTTACTTTGGTATCCCGTTGATTCTGATGTCCCCGCTGACGTTCCTCGTACGTCCAGCGCACTGGTTGCAGGCGATCGGCCACTACCGTGCCACCATTACGGCGGCACCCAACTTTGCCTACGAGCGATGCACGCGCCGGATCGACGACGCCGATCTCGAAGGCGTCGATCTGTCTTCATTGCGCCTCGCATTCTGCGGCGCAGAACCCGTCAGCGCGCCGACCATGCGAGCATTCGCCTCACGCTTTGCCGATCATGGGTTCAGGGAAACCGCCCTGACCCCCGTCTACGGTCTGGCGGAAAACACGCTTGGACTGGCGTTTTCGGAGCCGGGCCGCGGGGTGCGAACAGACTGTATCAGTCGCATGCGACTGGCTGAGTTACAGCGTGCAGCAAAAGCGGAATCGCCGGATGACGCACTCGAACTGGTCTCGTGCGGACGCGCATTACCCCGCAACCAGATCCGCATCGTTGACGTCGACGGCAATGACGTATCCGAAAGAACGGTCGGAAGAATTGAATTCCGAAGCCCATCCGCGACGCGCGGGTATTTTCAGAATGCGGAGCTGACCGCGCGGCTAATTCATGATGGCTGGCTCGATACCGGCGATCTGGGATATATGGCCGATGAAGAACTGTTCATCACAGGCCGCGTAAAGGATCTGGTGATTCGGGCCGGGCGTCACTTCTTCCCCTATGAACTGGAGGCGGCGGTCGGGCATCTGCCTGGCGTGCGCAACGGTTGTGTCGCAGTGTGTGGAACGCCCGACATTGAGACCGGTACCGATCGCCTGATCGTCATTGCGGAGACTCGCGAAACGGCACCTGAGGCAATCGCGGCGATGCGCACTGGCATTAACGAAGCCTCCGTGGCTCTGCTGGGCGCTCCGCCGGAAGAGATCGCTCTGGTCCCGCCGCATAGCATTCTGAAGACGTCGAGCGGGAAGATTCGTCACGCGGCTACGATGGAGATGTACCTGCGTAGTCGCGGGAATCTCCTGCCACGCCCTGCGTGGCTACAGTGGCTCGACATCGGAACGAACACCGTACGGCCAATCGGCCGGCGGGTTCGAGCCGCCGCCAGGCAGATCGCCTACGGCGCATGGTGCTGGCTGGTCGTAACCCTGATCGCCATACCGACATGGTTGATGACCGTATCGCATCAGGATGTCAGACGAAACTGGGCGATTGCATCGCGCGCGGCGCAGCTAGCCCTCGTGCTTGCAGGCATTCGCGTGACGGTACGCGGTGCCGAACTCATCGACATGGCGCGGCCGGCGATCTTCGTTGCGAATCACGCGAGCTACCTTGACGGCCTCGTGTTGCTGGCGGCCATCCCCATGCCGCTTGGCATCGTCGCCAAGCGTGAGTTGGCCGGCGGATTGCTGATGGGTGCCTTCCTTCGGGCAATCGGCACCCGCTTTGTCGAGCGCGTCGACTATGCGCGCATGGCCGAAGACGAACGCGAACTGGTGAAGCAGGCGACGGCTGGAACCTCGCTGCTCCTCTTTCCCGAAGGAACATTCGTCCGATCCGCGGGACTGCGGCAGTTTCGTCTCGGCGCCTTTGTGGCCGCCTGCGCATCGCACCGGCCTGTCGTACCGGTCGCAATCGCGGGCGCACGCGTTGTGCTTCCGGATGGACAGTGGTTGCCAACGCGAGCCGACGTAACAGTTACCGTGCTCCCCGCCCTGGAGCCAACAGGAGACGACATGAAGGCCGCCGCGGCCCTGCGTGACACCGCACGCGATGCAATAGCAGGCCATTGCGGGGAACGCATTCTGAGTGAAATTTCCCCGCTGGAAACCCCCACTCGTCACACCGAGATCTAAGCCTGCGTTATTCGAGGGTTCACCCGGTTCGACACTAGCATGCCCATGCCAGGACAGACACTAACTGCGCCGCTCCGACATCTGCCCGGGTGCCATGGGCGGGGACGCCGGAATGGCGACGATCTGATTGGCCTTGACATGGTCCGGAGCACTGGTCTGGGCTGAAAACGAGTTTCGAACAGCCGCCAACTTGACAGCGCCCATGGGCACGGCACGGTGCTTATCTCACCGTGGCCGACGGGTTGACTGACTGGACCGCCGCCTCGCCTCGCGCCTCACCGCGGGCCGGGCCGATCACCAACCCCGCTTGCGCCAGCAGGCGCCGCAGCCCCAGCTTCGGATATTTACGGTCCACCGCGCGCACATCGGCGCGCGTCTCCTCGATGATCCAGTCGCGCACTTCCGCGGCAACCGGCCGCAACGGCCGATTTTCCGGCCACACCAGACAGCAGCGCCGGTCCGTCATGACCAGTTCCTCCTCGGCGGGCAGCAGCGCGCCCTGGAGAAGCCAATGCGACACCACGTTGAGCCAGCCGAGCGCGACACCCTGCCCAAGCAATGCCGCCTGCACGACGATCGCGTAGTCGTTGAAGCTCAGCATGCTCGCGGCGTGCCGCCCCTGTGCCGCGAACGCGGCGAACCTGTCATGCCAGCCGCGCTCGCCGTCGTCCATCACGATCACCGTATCGCCGTGCTTGCGGCCCGCCTCGGTCGCGGCTGTCTCGTGATAGCGCCGGTTGCATACCGGCAGCAGCGTCTCCGGCATCACGAGCACGCTGTTCTCGCCGATCTGGTCCTCGCGCAGGAAGCGCATGCCGAGATCCACATCGACGAGTGGCCCGCCGATTCGCCCCGAGATGAGCTGAAACCGCAAGTCGACATTCGGAAACGCCTCGTTCAGACGACTCATGCGCGGCATCAGCCAGTGTGTGGTGAACGCGGTGGACACTGACAGCGTGACCGACTCGACACCGGTTGCGCGCGCTTCGATCTCGCGTATCGCGCTTTCTATGCCGTCGAAGCCTTCGGAGATCTTCCGGTAAAGGATCCTGCCGCTCTCGGTCAGCTCGATTCCGCCTCGCACGCGCTCGAACAGGCGCACGCCGAGATGGTCTTCCATACGCGAGAGCATGCGGCTCACCGCCGGCTGGCTGACATATAACTCCTGCGCCGCACGCGTGAAGTTGCCGCAGCGCGCAGCCGCCTCGAAGACGAACAGCGCGTTGGCGCTCGGCAGTTTTTTGCGAAGATTGGGCATGACCTGATGTTATGCCCTATCCAACAATTTGGGAATTGCCGCCAAAAATGGCTCGGCCTATATTTTCCCTAACGCAGGCTTCTACAGCGAGACAGGACGCAATGGACGCACGAGCGAAAACAGGTGTTTCGATCCGATCGGCAGCGAAACGTTATGGCCACGTAGTGGCCCTCGACGACGTTTCACTCGACATCGCCCCCGGCGAATTCGTGTCGCTGCTCGGCCCCTCGGGTTCCGGCAAGACCACCCTGCTCGGCATTCTCGGCGGCTTCGTGCAACCGAGTTCGGGAGCGGTCTGGGTCGGAGAGCGCGACATTACATTTGCGCCGCCGCACAAGCGCGACATCGGCATCGTCTTTCAGAACTACGCGCTCTTTCCGCACATGAGCGTGGGGGACAACGTCGCCTTTCCGCTGCGCGCCAGGCGTCAGCCAAAAGCCACGTGGGCGAGGAAAGTCGCCGACGCGCTCGCGATGGTCGAACTCTCGGGCTACGAGAGCCGCGGCATCGGCCAGCTGTCGGGCGGCCAGCGCCAGCGCGTGGCGCTCGCTCGCGCCATGGTGTTCGAGCCGCAACTGATCCTGATGGACGAACCGCTCTCCGCGCTCGACAAGCAATTGCGCGAAACCATGCAGATCGAGCTACGGCGGCTGCATCGCAAGCTCGGCGCGACGATCGTGTATGTGACGCACGACCAGCGCGAGGCACTCACCATGAGCGACCGCGTAGCCGTGCTGAAGAACGGCCGCCTCGTGCAGATCGACACGCCCGAGCGGCTCTACGACCGTCCGTGCGACGCGTTTGTCGCGAGCTTCATTGGTGAGGCGACACTGCTTGCCGTGACGCGCGCCGGCGACGATGCCGTGCGGCTCGGCGACACGGTGCTGCGCACCGCGCACCCGCTGCCACGCGGCGACAAACTGCTGCTCGCGGTGCAGACCGAAAAACTCGTGATCGATAGCGGCGACAGCCGCGACGGCGTCAATCGGCTGGCATGCCGCGTCACCGAGGTGCTGTATCAGGGCGAAAGCTTGCGCGTGTTCGCGACCCTCGCCGACGGCACCGCCATCAGCCTCAGGCAACCCGGCGGGCACGACTCGCGCCGCCGCATTCCCGAGCCGGGCGCGCCGATGAGCGTCGTACTCGATCCGCGGGACACGATCGTCGTGCCCGCCTGATTCCATTTTGCTATTTCCCGCCCTCGCCAGGGCAAACCCTCTCCCGATTCACAGCACACTGCAAAGGATGATTTCATGAAGCTCACCGATTTCAAGGTCCTGACGTTCGACGTCGTCGGCACGCTCATCGACTTCGAGCGCGGCGTACTCGCCTCCGTGCGCCGCCTCGGCGGCCCGGCCGCGAAAGACCTGACCGACGACCAGATTTTCGAGCCGTATATGCGCGGCCGTGCGGCCTACCCGGGCCGTTCGAGCCATGAAATGGCGAACGTCTACCTGTCGCTGGCAAAGGAACTCGGTCTGCCCGACGACGCGCAATCGGCCGCCGCCTTCCAGCGCGACGTGCTCGAATGGCCAGCGTTCGCGGATTCGGTCGCGGCGCTCAAACGTCTGCGCAAACACTTTCGCCTCGTCGCCATGACCAATGCGGACCGTGTCGCGCTGTCGGCCTACGCACACACGCTCGGCGACCCGTTCGACGACACCGTCTGCTGCGACGAAACCGGCGTCGCCAAGCCCGATCCGCAATTCTTCGCGTACAACCGCGGCCGTCAGGCGGCGTTCGGCTACAAGTTCGGCGAAATCCTGCACACCGCGCAGAGCCAGTATCACGACATCGGCGTCGCCACCAGCCTCGGCTACGCGACCTGCTGGATCGAACGCCGTCAGGGCGCGAAGGGCTTCGGCGCCACGCCCGTGCCGGAAGCCGTCACCACGCCGACCTTCAAGTTCGCGACGCTCGGCGCGCTCGCCGACGCCGTCGAAGCCGAAGCGCGTCTCGCCGCCTGAGCCGATGCTCGCGCCGACGCCACCCCACACGCCCGCGCCTGATTCGCTGTGGCGGGCGCTCCTAGCCGCCTCGCCCGGCGCCGGTGCGACGCTCAGCACCGGCGTGCCGCTCACGCGCGATCTCGAGGTCGAGGTCGCCGTGATCGGCGCGGGCTACTCGGGCCTCGCCGCCGCGTATGCGCTGCAAAAGCGCGGCGTCGACTGCGTGGTGCTCGATGCGAATCCGGTGGGCTGGGGCGCGAGCGGCCGCAATGGTGGCGTGGTGTCGTCCAAGTTCAGACTGTCGTTTCCCACGATCGACAAACTGCACGGCCTCGATACCGCCAAGCGCATGCACCGGCTCGCGCACGAGGGCGTGCGGGTCGTCGAGACGCTGGTCGACGAATTCCAGCTCACGCGCGCCCGCTTCGAGGCGACCGGCAGCTTGCGCTGCGCCCACACGGAGGCCGCCTTCGCCGCGATTCGCGCGGAGGCCGACTGGGTCCGCACGCAACTCGGCGATACCACGATGACCGTGCAATCGCGCGCCGAGATCGAACACGAGACGGGCTCGAAAGGTTTTGTCGGCGGCGTGCTGAGCGCGGACGCCGGCACGATCCTGCCGCTCGAATACGTGTGCGGACTCGCGCGCGGCCTTACGCTGCGCAGCGTGCCGATCCACGAATCGACGCCGGTGCAGCAGATGCACCGCGCTCCCGGCGAGCCGCGCGTAACGCTGCGCACGCCCGCCGGCACGGTGCGCGCGAAGCAGGTGATCGTCGCGACCAATGCCTACTCCGATCTCACGCCGGCCACCGCGGCGTATCAGCGTGAACTCGTGCCGTTTCGCAGCGCGATGATCGCCACCGAGCGGCTTCCCGCCGAGCTCGACGCGCGCCTGATGGTCGAGCGCCGCAGCTACACCGAAACGCGGCGCATGATGAAGTGGTTCCGCAAGGTGGACGGCCGCATGCTGTTCGGCGGACGCGACGCGTTCGGCAAGGAGGGGCAAACGACCGGCTTCGACGCGCTGCAGCGCGCCATGGTCGCGCTCTTTCCGGATCTTGCGGACGTGCGCGTGGACTATCGCTGGTCGGGGTATGTGGGCATGACGTTCAATTCGTTGCCGCATGTCGGACGCAGCGATGACGCCACGACCTTTTGTCTGGGGTATAACGGAGCAGGCGTCGCGATGGCGAGTCTGCTCGGCCAGCATGCCGCCGCGCTCGCGCTCGGCGAGACGCCGGAGCTCTCGCTGCTCGGCGCGCCCGGCTTGCGGCCCGTGCCCTTTCATTCGCTGCGCGCGCCGGGTGTGAGACTCGTCGCGGCGTGGTATCAGTTTCTCGACGCCGTAGGTGCATGATGACAACCGCCAAGCGGATGCTCCAGGGAACCACCTTGACGCAAGCCACCGAGTCCGATCCCGCCACGCGCTATCAGCGCCGCGAGGATCGCACCATGCTGCTGCTAATGACACCGGCGCTCCTCGTGATCGTCGTGCTGCTGGTCGTGCCGCTCGCGTGGCTGTCGTGGCAGTCCATCTATCACGACGGCTTCACGCTCGAAAACTACCGGCGCATGTTCACGGGCGCTTACCTCGAAACGTTCTTGCTGACCTTCAAGCTCAGTATCATCGTGACCGTCATCACGCTGCTGCTCGGCTATCCGGTGGCCTACTTCGCCGCCTCGTTGCCGCCGAAGCTGAGCGCGCTCGTGCTCGGTATGGTGATTCTGCCGTTCTGGACCAGCGTGCTGGTGCGCACCTACGCGTGGCTCGTCCTGCTGCAGCGCACGGGGCTGGTCAACAAGGCGCTGATCGCGTCGGGCCTCGTCGACCGGCCGGTGCAACTCGCCTATAACCAGTTCGGCACGGTGATCGCGATGGTTCACATCCTGCTGCCGTTCATGGTGCTGCCGCTCTATTCGGCAATGCAGAAAATCCCGTCGAATCTTTCGCAAGCCGGCGCGAGCCTGGGCGGCTCGCCGCTGCACGTGTTCCTGCGCGTGTTCCTGCCGCTGTCGATGAGCGGCGTGTTCGCAGGCGTGACGCTCGTGTTCGTGCTCTGCCTCGGCTTCTACATCACGCCTGAACTGATGGGCGGCGGCAAGTCGATCATGGTGTCGATGGTCGTGAGCCGCAACATCGAGATCTACAACAGCTGGGGGGCGGCGAGCGCGGTGAGCGTCGTGCTGCTGATCTGCGTGTTCGCGATTTTCTATGCCGCGAGCCGCGTGGTGCCACTCGAAAAGACCCTGGGCGCGAAATGAGCAAACTCCCGTTCGGACGGATCGTCCTCGGCGCGATCGTCGTGCTGATCCTGCTGTTCCTGATGGTACCGGTGCTGATCGTCGTGCCGCTGTCGTTCTCCGATACGCGCTTCATGACGTTCCCGCCGCCGGCCTACTCGCTGCGCTGGTATCACTCGTTCTTCGACAATCCCGCATGGATCGACGCCGCGCGCGTGACGCTCACCGCGTCGATTTGCGCCGCGCTGATCGCCACGCCGCTCGGCGTGGCCGCCGCCTACGCGATCCAGAACGGCACGCACTGGATCATGCGCTATCTGCGCACACTGCTGATGTTGCCGCTGATGGTGCCGATCATCATTGTCGCGGTGGGCGTGTTCTTCGTGTACTCTCAGGCCGGCTACGTGAACACGCTCGGCGGCCTGATTCTGGCCGATACGATGCTCGGCCTGCCTTATGTGCTGATTTCGGTCGGCGCCGATCTGCGCACCTTCGACCGCACGCAGGAAATGGTCGCGCGCAGCCTCGGCATGAATCGGTTTCGCAGCTTCATGACGGTTACGCTGCCGCAGATCAAGGCAAGCGTCATCTCCGGTGCGGTGTTCGTGTTCATCCAGGCGCTCGACGAAACGGTGGTCGCGCTCTTCGTGTCGGGCGGTTCGAACCAGACGCTGACGCGCCGCATGTTCGTGACGCTGCGTGACGAGATCGACCCGACCATCGCCGCGATCAGCACGATGCTGACCGCGCTCACGCTGTGCCTTGTGATGATCGTCGTGGTGAGCCGCCGTTCGGGCGCGGCACGCGCCTGATTTCTTTCCTCAAGATACCTATTACATGGTCAATGCACTGAAGTTCTATATCGACGGCGCGTGGGTCGAGCCGTTGGGCAACGCACGCCGCTCCGTCGTCGATCCCTGTACCGAGGAAGCCTTCGCCGAAGTGGCGATGGGCACGCCCGCCGATGCCGATCGCGCGGTAGCCGCCGCGAAACGCGCGTTCACGTCGTTCTCGCAGACCACGCCGGCCGAACGCCTCGCGTTGATCCGCCGCATTCTCGAGGTGTTTCTCGAACGTCACGACGAGATGGGCGACACCATTTCGCGCGAACTCGGCGCGCCGCGCGCCATGGCGCATGCGTGGCAGGCCGGCATAGGCCGGCGGCATCTCGAAGAACTGATCCGCACGTGTGAGACGTTCGCCTGGCAGCGCCGGAAGGGCACGACGCTCGTCAATCACGAACCGGTGGGCGTGGTCGCGCTCATCACGCCGTGGAACTGGCCGATCAATCAGATCGTCTGCAAGGCCGCGCCCGCCATCGCGGCCGGTTGCACGATGGTGCTCAAGCCCAGTGAAGTCACGCCGCTGAACGCCCTGCTGTTCGCGGAGATACTCGACGCCGCGGGCGTGCCGCCGGGCGTCTTCAACCTCGTCAACGGCGACGGGCCGACGGTCGGCGCGGCGCTCGCGGCACACCCCGACGTCGATATGGTGTCGTTCACCGGGTCGACGCGCGCGGGCGTTGAAATTGCGAAGCTCGCGGCGCCGACAGTCAAGCGCGTGCACCAGGAACTGGGCGGCAAGTCCGCGAACATTCTGCTGGACGACGTCGATTTCGAGGCGGCGGTCACGGCCGGCGTCAACTCGTGCTTCAACAACAGCGGGCAATCATGCAATGCGCCGACGCGCATGCTCGTCCCCGCGGCACGTCACGACGAAGCCGTGGCGATCGCGCGGCGGGCCGCGCAAGCGCAACGTGTCGGCCCCGCCGACCACGAGCGTACGACAATGGGTCCGGTTGTCAGCGGCGTGCAGTTCGAGCGCGTGGAGCGGCTCATCGCGGCCGGTATCGACGAAGGCGCGCAGGTCGTGGCCGGCGGCCTCGGGCGTCCGCCGGGTCTTGAGCGTGGCTTCTACGTGCAACCCACCGTGTTCGCGGACGTGCGTCCCTCCATGACGATCGCGCGCGAGGAGATCTTCGGCCCGGTGCTCGCGATCATGCCGTACCGCGACGAGGAAGAAGCCATCGCGATCGCCAACGACAGTCCCTTCGGACTCGCGGCCTACGTTCAATCCGCCGATCTGGACCGCGCGCGGCGCGTGGCGTTCAGGCTCCGTGCCGGCAGCGTGTATCTGAACTACCCGTCATGGGACGCGGGCTCGCCGTTCGGCGGATACAAGCAGTCGGGCAACGGCCGCGAGTACGCCGAATGGGGACTCGAGGCGTTTCTCGAAGTGAAGGGCATTGTGGGGTTTGGCGACTAACTGTGTTCGGCCCTTGCTGGGCTAAATGCCTGGAGGTAGGCAAAACATTCACCGCTTGAAACAAGCACCGGGCCGTCGCGTTGCAATGCGACGGCCCGGCATCACATTCACGCGCGTTCGCGCAACATATCCGCAATCCGCTCCGCGATCATGATGGTCGGCACATTCGTGTTCGCGCACGGAATCGAAGGCATCAACGACGCATCGCATACGTAAAGTCCGCTGACGCCATATACCGCGCCGCGCGCGTCGCACACGGCGAGCGGATCGTCGGCGGCGCCCATGCGGCAGGTTCCAGACGGATGCCAGGTGCCGCCCACCGAGCGCGTCACGAAACGCGTCAGCGCGTGATCGTCGGCAAGCAGTTCGTCGAGCGTCACGCCTTGCGTGACCACACACCGCACGAGCCAGCCGCGCAACGGTCCGGCAATGTCGAGCAGCGCGCTCAGCAGGCCGCGCTGCAATGCATTCCACGCGCCCGGCACGGCCACGCTCGCCACGCGGGGTGAATAGCTCGAAGGCAGCAGCGTGGTGCGGTGCCTCGCCATCAGCGGATCGGCCAGAGTCCGGGCGCCGAAGCGCAGCGCGAGCTTCAGCCGTTCGAGATCGCGCGCGTCGGACAGCATGTTGAAGTCGACAGCGGGTTCGTCGTGCGGATCGGCCGACACGAGGCTCACGCGGCCGCGCGAGTACGACTTGTTGACCCAGAAAAAGAGCGTGCCGAGCCGGTAACCGACCGAGTGCCAACCCGATCGCGACAGGATCGCGCCGTGCATGTCGCCGGGCACCGCGCCGCGCACGCCCGAAGAAAAACGCACGATCGCCTGCTCGTGATGCTCGTCGGGATATAACGTGCGGGCGGCGCGCGGCAGAACCGCGGATACGGCGATCGACGGATGTTCCATCAGATTGCCGCCGACACCGCCGCGATCGGCCAGCACCTCGATACCGAGTGCGGTCAGCTCGGACGCCGGACCAATGCCGCTTCGCATCAGAAGGGCCGGGCTGTGAATCGCGCCCGCGCAGATGATCACCTGTCTGGCGCGCACTGCTTCGCTCACCCCGTCTTCGCCGACGAGCCGCGCGCCGATGGCGAGCTTGCCGTCGAACAGCACGCGTTCAACCAGCGTGTGCGTGCGGATCGTGAGATTCGGCCGGGCGCGCACGGCGTCGTCGAGATAGCAGACCGAGGTCGGGATGCGCTCGCCCGCTTCGCTCACTGCGATCGAACCGATGAACGTGCCGTCCTGCCACGTGCCGTTCTGGTCGTCATGCCGCGTGTAGCCACGCGCGTCGAGCGTGTCGAGCACCGCGCGTACGAATGGCGAGATGCGCGCCCACGGCGTGCGCTGGATCCGGACCGGCCCGCTCGCGCCGTGCAGCGCGCCGTCAAAGTCGCAATCGGTTTCGAGCTTGCGGAAGTACGGCAGACAGGCGGCCCAGTTCCAGCCGTGCGCGCCTTGGGCGTGCCATTCGTCGTAATCGGCCGGCGCGCCGCGGTTCGCCATCAGCGCGTTGATCGCCGAACCGCCGCCGAGCAGGCGCGCCTGCTCGTAACGGCGTGTCGCGGCCGAGGCGCTCATGCGTGCCTTCAGGCGCTGCCAGATGTTCGTGGTGTCGAGATAGGCGCGGCCCGGATAACGGCTGCGCACCGTTGCGGGCATGTCCGTTCGCGAGATATTGCGGCCGGCCTCGACGAGGCAGACGGTCTTGCCCGCGTCTTCGGAAAGACGCGCGGCCAGCACGCAGCCGGCCGAGCCGCCGCCGAGAATCAGATAGTCGATCACGTTCGATGTATGCGCAGACGATGCGCGGTGCGGGACGCGCAAAAAAACCGCTGGGATTGGCGCGCGGGTTTGACATTCAACTGTCCAGCAACCCGCGCGTGCGCAACCAGGTCTTTCGCTTACTGCATGAACTTGAGCCAGCGCGCCTTCGCCTGAATGCCGGCGTCCGACGCCCACCATTCCTCCGACATCAACGCCTGCTTCGACGCGTTCTCCGGTGAACTCGGCAACTCGCTCGCGCGCTTGGCGTCGATTTTGCCGGTCTTGAAGGCCGCAGGATTGCCCGGCCCGTAGTCGATATACAGCGGCAGGTTGGCCTGCAAGTCGGGCGACACGGCCGCGTTGAGGAACTTGATCGCATCGGGCAGGTTCGGCGCGTTCTTCAGCACACACAACTGCGTGTTCTGCAGAATGCCGTCGTTGTACGTGAAGTCGATGTCCGGATTGTCCTTGCGCACGGCGCTCGCGCGACCGTTCCAGATCATCGTCATGTCGACTTCGCCGTCGTGCAGCAATTGCGCCGACTGACCACCCGAAGTCCACCAGACGGTCACGTCCGGCTTGATCTGCTGCAGCTTCCTGAACGCGCGATCCACGTCGAGCGGATAGAGCTTGTCGCGCGGCACGCCGTCCGCGAGCAGTGCGGCTTCGAGCACGGTCTGCGGGTCGTTGCGCAGCGCACGGGTGCCGGGGAACGCCTTCACGTTCCAGAAATCGGCCCAGCTTTGCGGCACCTTCTTCAATGTCTTCTTGTTATAGCCGATCACGGTCGAATAGAACTCGTACGCGACCGAGTACGGCGTGCGGTACTTCTCCGGCATGGCCGCCGCATTCGGAATCTTCGCGAAGTCGAGCTTCTCCAGCAGCCCTTCCTTGCCGCCGCGCAGACAGTTGGAAGTCGGCGTGTCCACCACGTCCCAGATCGGCTTGCCGGTGGCGGCCTGAGCCTTGATCTGTGGCCACGCGTCCGGAATGCTGTCCTGGTTCACGGTGATATTCAGCAGCTTCGCAGCCGGGTCGAGGATGGCTTTGGTCTGGGCTTCCTGATAGGTCCCGCCTTGAGAGACAAAGGTAATCTTCCCGGCAGCGAAAGCAGGCGTCAGACACGCAGGCACGAGGCCCGCGACGCCAAGAATCAGAACCGCTGCAAGCGGGCGCAACGTTGGCTTCTTGATCACGACTATGTCCTCGAAACGGTTTGGCGAAAGATATCGTGGATGTAATGCGCGTTGAGCCAAATATAGTGAATCTATTTTTTGGCGACAATGCCGCAATTGTTGTGGGGTCCATGACATCACGTTATGGCAAACGTGCGGCGTTGTGTGCCGGGCGCGCGGCACTGCCCTGCCCGACCGTATGGTCTGCGTGGGCCGCCGCGCGCAGTATGAACATGCGCGGCGGCGCCCCACGGCAGCGCTTGAAATAGCTGGTACATCGGGCGGCTGCAACTCGCCGGATTCAGCCAAACGCTTCGTGGTCCGTTTCGAGTCTATTGTTCACAAACAGTCAAGCCAACGCCTCATTCTCGATGGCAAGCTGGAAACCCTCGTCGAGCCAACCTGTCACGCCGCCGGTCATGACCTTGACCGGACGACCGAGGCGGGCGAGCCTGATTGCGGCGCGCGTGGCTCCGTTGCAGTGAGGACCCGCGCAATACGTGACGAAGAGTGTGTCGGGCGGATAATCGGCAAGCTTGGACTCGACGATCTTGCCATGCGGGAGGTTCACGGCGCGAGGCACATGGCCGCGGGCGAAAAGTGCGGGGCCACGCACGTCGAGCAGGACAAAATCCATAGCGAGCCCATCACTGGCTTCAAGCCTGGTTTCAAGCGCCGCGTGTACGTCGGCGCAATCTGTTTCGAATGACAACAGCGAGCTGAAGTGGGCGAGCGCCGCGGCGCTATCTGCTGCAGGAACGGCTGAGACCGGGGAGATGACCGGGGACATATAAGGCTCCTTGTGGGTGAATCGTTGACATGCATTCTCCCGGTCTCATGGGCGAGCAACCAGTGGCCTGATTGACATATTCCGGCAACATCACGCCACGGCTGCCCGCTACGGCAAGCGCTAACGTGCGCCGTTGTCGGCGGGCGCCGCGTAGGTCCTCTTATGAAGTTCGGGCCGGACGCTGAACATCGGTTCGTTGATCCAGGTCACAAAATCGTCGTGCCAGTGATCCCACTCGTAGTCGCTCAACTCGAACTCGTCCTCGATAATTCCGGAATCGTCACTGGAGACGAATGCGTAGATAACCTTACTGCCATTCCAGAACGCGATAGCGTAGCCTGTCAGGTCGGCACTGGTGCCGTAAGGAATGTCGCGCAACATCGACGCCAGTTGCGTCTTGAACTGGTCGAGGGTCAAGGATTTCATCGCGCGCTCCGCTGTGTGGTTTCAAGTCCCGTCAGCAAGCTCCGCGCCCGGCGGCCGCTATGAGAGCCACGGTGTACCGGCTTGTAAGATTGATAGGGCAGACTCTCGCGATTCCCGCGACATCGCGGGCACGGATACTCAAGGGCTCAATGATGGATATCAACATGGACCCGTCCGATAAGCCGGACCCCGAGGTTCAGTCGTGGCTCGAAAAGCTCGGACCCGGCCTCATCACCGGCGCGGCGGACGACGATCCCAGCGGAATCGCAACCTATTCGCAGGCCGGCGCGCAGTTCGGCTTCAACATGCTGTGGACCGTCATCGTCACGTATCCGTTGATGGTTGCCATTCAGGTCGTCAGCGCCCGACTGGGACGCGTGAGTGGCCATGGACTCGCAACCAACATCCGGCGCCACTATCCGGCCTGGCTGCTCTATGGATCGGTTTTCCTGCTGCTGGTCGCCAATACGATCAATATCGCGGCGGATCTGACCGCAATGGGCGCCGCAGTGAACCTGGTGATCGGCGGCCCGACGCACATTTACACGCTTGCGCTCGGCCTGTTGTCAGTTCTGCTGCAGGTCTTCATTCCATACCGCAGTTACGTGCACGTGCTGAAATGGCTGACCCTTGCATTATTCGCCTACGTCGGCACGGTGTTTGTCGTCGATATTCCGTGGCACACGGTCATCGTGCGTACCGTCAGTCCACATCTGTCATGGAAAAGCGACTACGTCACCACCGTGGTCGCCGTGCTTGGCACCACCATCAGCCCCTATCTGTTCTTCTGGCAGGCGTCGCAGGAGGTTGAGGAAATGCGCGCCGCAACCGGGCAGCGGGCATTGAAGAACGCACCCGGACAAGGACCGGCCAGTTTGCGGCGGATCCGGATGGATACGTGGGTCGGAATGGGCTTTTCCAACCTGGTCGCTTTTTTCATCATCCTGACGACTGCCGCCACCCTCAACGCCCACGGCCTAACGGACATCCAGACCTCGTCGCAAGCGGCGCTCGCCTTGAAGCCGATTGCAGGAAGGTTTGCGTTCGTTCTGTTCAGTCTGGGCATCGTCGGTACTGGCCTGCTCGCCTTACCCGTGCTGGCCGGTTCCGCCGCGTATGCCATGGCCGGCGCCTTCAACTGGCGAAACAGCCTCGCGCTGAAACCGCAACTGGCGAAACGGTTTTACGGCATCGTCGTGCTGTCGACCCTTATTGGTCTCGCGATGGGATTCACGAGTATCGATCCCGTCAAGGCGCTTTACTGGAGTGCGGTGATCAACGGAGTCGTGTCCGTGCCCATCATGGCGCTCATGATGTTCATGGCGGTGAATCCGAAGATAATGGGCAGCTTCGTCATCTCGAGACGCCTGTCGGTCGCCGGTTGGGCCGCTACGGGAGCGATGGGAATTGCCGCGGTCGCCATGTTCTGGTTCATGCTCGCCCCCGCGAGTTAATACGCGGCGGGGCGGCGCTGCGATGTTTTTGCCAAGTGCGCCGAAGGGGGCGGCAGCGAAATTCAACTGCCGCTTCGCTGCGCCGACGCTGAACTATCCGATAGAGGGGATGGCGCCGACTCAGCGTTTCCCACTGGTTCATGCCGGAGCAACCTGAAAATCATGTTCTCGAGTTGCGGCAGTTCTGCAGGCTTCCGGCAAACGGCATCGAAACCGACCTCTTTCATTTCGCGGATGTAATCGGCGGTATCGAACGCGGTAAATGCCAGAAGGGGAATCTTTCCCGTCGCCTCGATTCTCCGAAGCGCCGCAGCCACACCAATGCCGGACAGGCCGGGCATGGCGACATCGAGAACAATGCAATCAGGGAGCCACGCCTTCGCTTCCCTCACGGCGTCCGAGCCGTGGTAGACGGTTCGCACGTTCATGCCGCCGGCCTGTAGATACGCGCTAAGCGCATCAGCCGACGGACGCGAATCATCCACGACGAGCACGCGCACGGGCACCGCGCTCGAAACGTACTCGCGCTGCCCTCCGGTCGAATGATCCTGGCAAGCGCGATTTTCAGAAATGGAATTCATGGGTTTTCTCTCGCTGCTGGCGCGTCGGTATGGCGCCGTTACCTAGTCGCAGCGCAACAGCCGTTCCCACTCTCCTCCGCCATTCATTCGCCCCCTGCCGGCAACGGGCAGGCGTGGACGAAACAGTCGCGTGGCCAGCAATACTGGAGCGCGTGACGGCTGCCGGTTCTTTAGCGGATGCCGTGCGAGTGGCCGAATAGCGCCATCGCACGGCAACCACGACACGCCAACATAGACGGAATGGAAAAAGACTCGTCCGTCAGACACGGCGCCGTCCAATGCTACTCAATGCAAGTCGCCTCGAACGTCGTCCGAAGAAACCACCCTGCCCGAGCTATCCACAATGCCTACCCGCTCAGCAGAGGCGACCGTGGATTGCGCCATGCCAGGCAGGTCCAGAATGCCGCCGCGCTCCTGAACGAAGGCGTTGCCACAAGCCATGTCGACCATTTCAGCGAGCGTATTCAAAGAACTACCGAAATGCGCCTGCATCGCGTTGAATAAGCCGATTCGCGTGTCGGCGGCAATCTCTTCCACATGCCGCCAATAGGCAAAGGTCTTCGTGACTGCAGCCGGGAATTGCTGCGACTGGAGATCGAAGACTTCACTGAGCGATTGAGCAGAAAGTGCCGCGTCCGCCAATGCCTGCTGCTCGGACAACGATGTCTTGACGGTCTGGATGTTGAGCTCGACAACTTTCTCGACCCCGGCAAGCACTTCGGTGTTGCAGTCGAAGGCAACTTCGATTGCCGTGTCACGTTGACGCGAGGAGAACTGATCCGAGATTTGAGGGTACATAAAGACTCCGTTGTGGTTCGGCGCGGGATGCGCCGCAAGGTGGCGTCGTCCGGACGCCCATCACGCCATGTGTGCTGCGCGGACGACTGAAACGAAACGCCGCGGCCCACGTGGCGGGGCCGGCGACGGTGACTTCGACTACGAACGCTGTTACTTCGCTGCGACTTCGCCAGCTGTTACTTCGCTACGGCGGCATGCTGCCCGGCGCCGAGGTCAGCCCCGGTGACAGGGTCGGTTCCGGTCGCGGAAGCCGTTCGCGACGCCATCGCACTCAACACTTCGACCTCCTGTTCCGAAACCTGAACGCTCGCGAGACCATCGCCGCCGTCCACCGCCGGCTGCGGCTTGTCGACGAAGTCCCAACCGGGACCTTCATTCCAGGGACCGCGCGGCGCGTCGTCACCGTCGGACATGTTGTAATAAACGTTGGTAAATTCTGGAACGCCGGGCAATTTCCCCTGCGGGAAGTTGGGCTGGATAGAGTGCAAGGCTTTCTCAAACGATTTCTGATGCGCAATCTCGCGCGTCATGAGAAAGCCGAGCGCCTCCTTGATACCTGGGTCGTCGGTCACATTGATCAACCGTTCGTAGACAATCTTCGCTCGGGCCTCCGCGGCAATATTCGACCGCAGATCCGCGGTCGGCTCGCCGATCGTATCGATGTAGGCAGCCGTCCACGGCACGCCCGCCGAATTGGTCAAGGCCGGGCCGCCACCGTAGAGCAAAGCGGTAGTGTGCGAATCGTTGCCGCCTCCCGTGAGTGAACGGTAAAGCTCGGCCTCCTGCTCCACGCCTTCGGCAAGTTGACCCTTCGCGCCCTTGTTGAGCATCGCGACAATTGAGCCGACGATCTCCAGATGACTGAGTTCTTCCGTTGCGATGTCAAACAGCATGTCTCGCCTGCCGTGATCGTCCTCGCTAACCGCCTGCGTGAAATAGCGGCACGCCGCGGCCAGTTCACCTTGCGGGCCGCCGAACTGTTCAAGAAGCAGATTGGCCAGACCGGGATTGGGCATCGCTACACGGACGGTGTATTGAAGTCGCTTGTTGTGTACGAACATCGCATTTCTCCAGAAAAGATTGCGGGCGCCGCTGGAGTGCTTCACGCCATGAGAGGCGGAAGGACTGACGGAGCAGAGGGACATTCATTGAAAAACCAGGTTTGTCGGCGATGACGAACGCGTATGCGGAATGCCCCACCGTGGGTCTCAGAGCAGCCGCTCTGGCGAAATAGGGTGCGCGCGCAGGAACGCGACGAGAAAACACCTGCGACTCCCGACTCCGCATGCACCGTGCCTGGCGCATGAGCGTTTTGATCGAGCCACGCCGCGCGCCGATGCATCGGTGGCGGTCCTACCGGCGCGCAAACGCCATGCCGCTTATCACGACGCCTCCCGTCAGCCCCCCCCTCGCGCCGTCGAGCGGCGGCAATTACCCGCTCACTCACCGAAAGTTTCGCCCCGGCACGACCCGCGCACCGGCGAAGTGGCCGAAAGCTGGGGCTAACATGTTGAAAACGAATTAAATATTTGTCGCGAACGGTCGATAACATGTTCAGCCGCTTCCCTTTCGGCGGTTGGACTAGACATGCAGAGCTCATATAACCTTTGGCTGGTGGTCATTTCGTTCGCCGTCGCGACGCTCGCGTCCTATACGGCACTCGATCTGACCGGCCGGATCTTCCTGCTGGCCTCGCCACGTGCGCGGCGCGCATGGCGCCTGGGCGGCGCCGCGGCACTCGGTGTCGGCATCTGGTCGATGCACTTCATCGCCATGCTCGCCTTTTCGCTGCCGATTCCGCTCGGCTACGACTTCGCGACCACCGCCGCTTCGCTCGGACTCGCGACCGGCGCTTCATATCTGGCGCTGCACATCACGACCCATGAACAGTTGAGGGCAGGCCGGCTGCTGGCGGGCGGCGTGGTGATGGGATGCGGCATCGCCGGCATGCACTACGTCGGCATGGCGGCGATGCAGATGACGCCAGGCATCGTTTATCAACCGGCGTGGTTCGCCGCCTCGCTGGCCATCGCCGTCGGCGCGTCGAGCGCCGCGCTGTGGCTCGCGCGCGCGCTCAGCGACGACGACGCGCGTCACGTGGTGCGCAAGCGTATCGCCGCGGCGCTGGTGATGGGCGTCGCCATCAGCGGCATGCATTACGCCGGCATGGCCGCCGCCGGGTTTCCGGCGGGTGCCGTGTGCGGCGCGGCCAAGGGCGTGAACACCACGTGGCTCGCGACCTCGGTGATCCTGTTCACCTTTGCCATTCTGACCGTCACGCTGATGCTGTCGCGTTTCGATGCGCGCACAACCTTTCTGGTCGGCTCGGTGTCGAGACTGAATGGCCAGATCGTGCAGCTCGCCACGCTCGACGCCCTGACCGGACTGCCGAACCGCAGCACGCTGACCGAGCGCATCGAACACGCGATCCAGCGCGCGCAGCGGCAGCGCTCCATGTGCGCGGTTCTCTTCATGGACCTCGACGGCTTCAAAACGATCAACGATTCGCTCGGCCACTCGGTCGGCGACCAGGTGCTGACCGCGTTTGCGCAGCGCCTGCTGCTGTGCGTGCGCGCGAGCGACACGGTGGCGCGGCTCGGCGGCGACGAATTCGTGGTGCTGGCGGAAAACCTCGGCTCGCGCGAAGACGCCGGCGCGCTGGCCGATGGCGTGCTCGACCGGATGCGCATGGGCATGTGGACCGACTCCCAGCCGCTCCAGGTCATGCCGAGTATCGGCATCGCACTCTATCCGCATGACGGCGACAGCGTCGACACGCTGCTCAAACACGCGGACGCGGCCATGTACGAAGCCAAACGCGCGGGCCGCAGCACCTTTCGCTTCTTCGAGCGCAGCATGAACGAAGCGGCCATGCGCACGCTGCAGATTCAGAACGCGTTGCACGACGCGCTCGCCGCCGGCCATTTCTCGCTGCACTTCCAGCCGAAGTTCAACGGTAGCGGCGAGTCGCTCGCGGGCGCCGAAGCGCTGATCCGCCTGCATCATCCGCAACTCGGCGAAGTCACGCCGCTCGAGTTCATTCCGATCGCCGAGCGCTCAGGGCAGATCGTGCAGATCGGCTACTGGGTCGTGCGCGAAACGTGCCGGCAGATTCGCCACTGGATCGCGCAAGGTTTGCCGTCGATGAAAGTGGCGGTCAACCTGTCGCCACGCCAGATGCTGCAGCCGAACCTCGTCGCGAGCATGCTTGAGATCGTCCAGGCCGAAGGCGTGGAATGCAGTCAGATCATGTTCGAGATCACCGAAACCGTGGCCATGCAGGACGCACCCAAAACCATCGAGATGATCCGCCAGTTTCAGGCATGCGGCTTCGAGATCGCGATCGACGACTTCGGCACCGGCTATTCGAGCCTCGCTTATCTGCAGCGTTTTCGCGTCAAGCAACTGAAGATCGACCGCTTCTTTACCAACGGGCTCGACGCGCACGGACCGGAAGGCAGCGCGATCGTGTCGGCGATCATCGCGCTTGCGCACTCGCTGGAAATGGATGTGGTGGCGGAGGGTGTCGAAACCGAATCGCAACTCGACATGCTGAGGACGATGATGTGCGATGAGATGCAAGGCTTCCTGCTCGGCAAGCCGCTCAACGCCAGCGACTTCGGCAATCTGCTGCGGGAAAGAATGATCGCTGCGTGACATGGCGATCTGCTGAAGCATGCAGTGCGGCGTGGCCGATAGCGGCTGCGCGAGCGGCGGCAGCGGCGGATCGCGATGAAGAATAAACAATAACAGGCAGCTCAGGGTGTCGGAGAGTTCATGAAATTTGATGTGGCAACGCTTACTTCGTTGTGGTTGATCACGTTTTTATGCGGTGCCCTCGTTACGACCGCGCTGTCGCATATGTTCGCGCGCGTCGTCGCGTTCCGCTTCTGGGCGGTTGGTTTCTATCTGCTCGCCGCGTCTTCGGCCTGCTTCGCGTTGCATTTCACATGGCATTACGACGCGCTCTTGATCGCCACCGCGACGCTCGCGCTGCAAAGCCGCATGCTGATCTGGGCGGGCGCGCGCGAGCTGTTCGGCATGAAGGCGCCGTGGCGTGCCGGACTTGCCGGCACGGCCGTGTTCTGCGCGCTCTACGGATGCGCTCTGCTCTTCAAGGTTCCGATGGTGTTGCGCGCCGGCCTGCTCGTGCTGTTTTTCCTGCCTGTTCGCGCGGCCACGCTGTATGAAGTGTGCCGGCGGCGCCGTCCGCACCTCGGGCCTGCTCGCCTGATCGCGATGATCGGCGGCACGATCGTCACACTCAACGCAGCCGCGCCGCTTGTTCTCGTGCTGCTCGATCGCACCAACGTGTCGCTGCTGCTCGGCAATCCGCAATACACGTCCGCGCTTTACGCGGTCGTGTTCGCGGGCGACCTGCTGCTGGCGAGCGGACTGATGGTGCTGGCGTTCAAACTGCAGATGGTCGAAATGAACATGCTCGCCACGCTCGAGCGTGGCGCCATGGAACACCTTGCCACCACCCAGGCAACGCGCGCGGATCGCCATACCCGGCACGCGCCCGACGATGGGTTCGGCCGGGACACGCCCGCGCAGCGCCAATCGCTGCCGGGACCGGTCTGATATTCCGGCCGTTCAGCCGGTCGCGCGCTCGTCGAGTGCGCTGCCGGCCAGCGAAGCAAGACGCCGCGCCATGACCCGCACGCGGGCTCATTCGCCATGAGCGCTTCGCTCAAACCGACGCCGCGGCTTCCCGCGATTCGATCCGCTCCCGTTCAGCCAACGCTTCGAGCCGCTCGCGCAGCGCACTGCTGGCACGCGTCATCGGCATGCGCAGTTCGTCGCGTATCAGTCCTTGCGCGGCGAGCATTGCCTTGACGGGCGCGGGGTTCGGTTCGGCGAACAGCGCCTGGATCAGCGGCGCGAGCGCATGGAAAATGCGCCGGCCTTCGTCGAGCCGCCCTGCCGCCAGCGCGCGATATAGCGCGACAAAGCGCTCGGGCCGCAGATGCGCGGACGCCGCAATCGCCCCGCTGCCCCCCAGACACAAGTTGCTCAAAATATTGATGTCCTCACCCGCGAGCACCCGCAGGCGGCCGTCGCGAATCAGCGCGAGCGTGGTGTCGAGCGAACCGGCGCAATCCTTTATCGCCTGAATCCGCGGATGGGCGGCAAGCGTGAGCAGCGTGTCGAGTTCGAGCCGCACGCCGGTTCGATACGGAATGTCGTACAGCACCACCGGCTTCTCGCTCGCATCCGCAAGCGCTGTGAAGTGGTCGACAATTCCGGCTTGCGAAGGCCGGATGTAGTACGGGGCGGCCATCAGCACACCGGCAATCGGCAGCGGATTCAGCTGCTCGATGCGCTCGCGCATGCTCGCCGTGTGATTGCCCGACACGCCGACCACCACCGGTAGCGCCCGCGCGTCTTGCGCCTGGCGAGCGGCGGCCTGAGCTTCGTCGAGAATCGTCGCCAGCACGGCGTCCTGCTCGGCGGCGTCGAGCGCGGCCGGTTCGCCGGTCGTGCCGAGCGCGACCAGCCCGGCAATGCCCGCGCCTGTATAGCGGCGCACCAGCGCGCGCAAGGCGGCGTGATCGACGGCGCCGTCGGCGAACGGCGTGATGAGCGGAACCCAGATACCCGAAAAAATAGACATGTCCTTACCTCGATGACGACCGTATCGATTCCGTGCAGCGTGCGAGGGAGGAAAGACAGGAAGTGCCCAAGGGGCGTTGACCGGCTGTTCCGTCGCATCTGACGGAACAGCGTGCTCCGGTCAGATGAGCGGCTGTTTTTTGGCTTTGGCGCTGACGTTCGAATCACACGCGCGTGCGACTACGGCGCTCGCAAAAGCGAGGCGTGCGAAGGTCGACAGGCGGAGTCTGAATGTTGGGCCGGAATGCATGAGACGCAGTGTAACCGCGAGCGGCGCGGCTTGGCAAAGCCCATCTCGAAATGACTTGACTTCTGGCGCAGGGAAATTAATATACGCAACGCGTACATCGCACCCACTACTCCCCTCTTCCGACAGGTGCCTCAATGAGCGTCCCGCAGCAAGCCTTCCTACGCGACGCGATGCGTCGCCTGAATATGACGCGCGACACGTTCGCGAGTCGCATCGGGGTGTCGCGCCGGGCGCTCGATACCTGGCTCCTGCCGGACGATTCGCAGGAATCGCGGGCCATGCCGGAAATCGTCGAGCGTTTCGTGTCGGAAATCGTCGTGCACGGTGAGCCGGGAGAAAAATATACGCAAAGCGTAGATTCGCAGTCGCTCGCGAGCCAGATGCTATTCGAGGGCAAGCCGCAGTTGCTCTCCGTGGATCAATTCTCGCGCGACTCAGTGGAAGCGCTGTTCCGCGTGGCCGACATCATGCAGCCCATCGCCCGCCGCCGCAAAATCTCCCGTGTGCTGGAAGGCGCGGTGCTCGGCAATCTGTTCTTCGAGGCCAGCACACGGACCCGTGTGAGTTTCGGCTCGGCGTTCTGCCGGCTGGGCGGCTCGGTCTGCGACACCACCGGCTTCACCTTTTCGTCGATGGCCAAGGGCGAGTCGATCTACGACACCAGCCGCGTGATGAGCGGCTATGTGGACGCGCTGGTGATCCGCCACCCGGAGCAAGGCTCGGTGGCCGAATTCGCGCGCGCCACGAATGTGCCGGTAATTAACGGCGGCGACGGTCCGGGCGAACACCCGAGCCAGGCGCTGCTCGATCTGTACACCATTCAGCGTGAGTTCTCGCGCCTCGGCAAGATTGTCGACGGCGCCCATATCGCGCTGGTCGGCGACCTGAAATACGGGCGCACCGTGCATTCGCTGGTCAAGCTGCTGGCGCTGTATCGCGGCATCAAGTTCACGCTGATTTCGCCGCCCATGCTCGAAATGCCGAGCTACATCATCGAGCAGATTTCGCGCAACGACCACGTGATCGAGCAGACCCACGACCTGACCGCCGGCCTGCGCGGCGCCGACGTGGTGTACGCCACGCGCATCCAGAAAGAGCGCTTCACCGACGAATCGTTCGAAGGCTACACGCCGGATTTCCAGATCAATCAGGCTCTCGTGGATAGCGTGTGCGGCGCCGACACGCTGATCATGCACCCGCTGCCGCGCGACAGCCGGCCTGGCGCGAACGATCTGAGCGTGGACCTGAATCACGACTCGCGGCTGGCGATCTTCCGGCAAACCGACAACGGCATTCCGGTGCGGATGGCGATTTTCGCGGTGCTGCTGGGCGTCGAGAAACTGGTCCAGCATTCCATGCGCGATGCGGCATGGCGCCCGCCGGCCTATCTCGGACCGGACGACGCGGTATTTCACGGCATCGACTGACGGATTGGCGGGCGGCCTGAAACCGCCCCAAAGCACGGCACAGGACTCAAGCCGCGGCGCTCGTCGCGCTGCTCCCATTGCGCTTGAACGCCCCGGCGAAGAACAGCACCTGATACTGCACCGCATTGGCCCAATACTTCCAGGTGTGGCCGCCGGGCCGCTCCGCGTAGTCGTGGGGCACGCCGAGTTCGACCAGCCGCTCGTGCAGCGTGCGGTTCGACTGCACCAGCGAGTCGTTCACCCCGCAATCGATCGTGAGAGCGATATGCGCGTTGCCGAAACTGCGCGCATTTTCCACGATCGCCTCGTTGTTCCAGAAATCGGCATGCCGCGTGGGATCGCCGAAAACACGGTCGATGCCCGGCTCATCCTCGCAGCCGCGCGGATCCACCGCTCCGCTGATACTGCCCGCGGCGCCAAATTCGTCCGGACGGTCCAGCGCGATATGCAATGCGCCGAATCCACCCATGCTCAAGCCGGTAATGGCGCGCGCCGCGCGCGTCGCGATCGTGCGGAAATGCGCGTCGACGTAAGTCACGACCTCCGTACCGACATAGGTTTCGTATCGGCTGCGCGGATCGACCGGGCTGTCGATATACCAGCTTTCGTGACCGCCGTCGGGCATGACGAGTATCACGTGATAGCGGTCGGCCAACTTGCCTATCTGCGAATTCGAGGTCCAGTCGGTATAGTCGCCGCCCGAACCGTGCAACAGATAGACGACGGGAAAGCGGTCAGCCCCCTTGCCGCGCGCATATTGGTCGGGCAGCACGACCGTCGCTTCGAGCGACTTATGCATCGCAACGCTAGGAATGGCGACGACCCGGGCCTGGAATGCCCAGGCGGGCGTCGTTAAAAGCAGCATCAGAATGAGCCAGAACGCACGAGCTTTGTTCATGGTTTGTCGCTCTTCCCTATCTAGGTGTCCGAAGAACACTGTCCGGTATCCGGCGGCAAAACTCTTCGAGAACTCTAGCAACGGCGACTTACAACCAAATTTCAGCGAAGCATACGATCCCGTCAGCTTGGGTCGGCTCCGGGCGCCGCGCGATCCTTGAGGGACCCGGCGAGAGCCTTTATCACGCCTCGCCGTTAGCGCCGCCTATCGCATCCAGCCGGGCGCACACGTCGTCGGTCAATTTCAACTGCGCCGCCTGCAGATTTTCGCGCAGATGCCCCAATGTCGACGTGCCGGGGATCAGCAGAATGTTCGGTGACCGATGCAACAGCCAGGCGAGCGCCACCTGCATCGGCGTCGCGCCGAGTGTTCGCGCAATGTCGGAAAGCGCGGTCGACTGAATCGGCGTGAAGCCGCCGAGCGGAAAGAACGGCACATAGGCAATGCCCTTCTCCGCGAGGTCGTCGATCAGCGTGTCGTCTTCCCGGTGAACGAGGTTGTAGTGATTCTGCACGCAGACGATTTCGGCAATCCTCTGCGCCTCCGTTATCTGCGTGGCGGTCACGTTGCTCAAGCCGATGTGGCGCACGAGCCCGCGCCGTTGAAGTTCGGCAAGGGCAGTCACCTGTTTTTCGAGCGAACCTTCAGCGGGTGCATGCACGTTGCCCATCATCCGCATATTGACGACATCGATCACGTCGAGCCCGAGATTGCGCAGATTGTCGTGCACGCCACGCTCGATATCTTCCGGTTCGAGTGCCGGCAACCACGCGCCATCGCTGCCACGCACGGCGCCGACTTTGGTGACGATCACAAGGTCGTCGGAGTAAGGATGCAGCGCTTCGCGAATCAACTGGTTGGTGACGTGCGGCCCATAGAAGTCGCTCGTATCGATGTGATTGACGCCCGCCGCCACGGCCTCGCGCAGCACGGCAAGCGCCGCGTGGCGATCTTTCGGCGGCCCGAATACGCCAGGTCCGGCCAGTTGCATGGCACCGTAGCCCATGCGGCGCACAGGACGGCCGGCCAGTGGGAACGTGTCCGTAAGGATGGGATTCGACATGCTGCTCTCCTGGGTGAGTGGTTGAGCAGGAGTATGGTCGTGGTTGCGTTGTTTAATAAAGCCATCTAACGTGTACAGGTTGTTTAATAAAGTGAACAATCGACATGGAATTGAACGATCTGGCCGCATTCGTCTCGGTTGCCCGCGCAGGCGGCTTTCGGGACGCCGCGCGCATCAGCAACGTTTCGGCGTCGAGTTTGAGCATCGCCGTGCGGCGTCTCGAAGCAAAGCTCGGTCTGCGCCTGCTCAACCGCACCACGCGCAGTGTGGCCCCGACTGAAGCCGGGTTGCGCCTCATCGAGAAGCTGACGCCGCTGTTCAGCGAGATGGAAGCGGCGCTGGACGTGCTGAACGTATTCAGGGACAAGCCGGCCGGCACACTCAAACTGAACGTGCCGTCGAGCGCCGCGCGGATCGTCTTGCCGACCATCATCGCGGCGTTCCTGAAGGCGTATCCCGACATCCGCGTCGAGGTCGTGGTCGAAGATGGCTTCGTCGACGTGCTCTCTATCGGCTGCGACGCCGGCATTCGCTACGACGAGCGACTCGAACAGGACATGATCGCGATTCCCATCGGGCCGCGCGTGCAACGCTTCGCCACGGCGGCCGCGCCGGGCTATCTCGACGAGCACGGCCGCCCCGACCACCCGGGCGAACTGCTTTCGCATGCGTGCCTGCGCGGCCAGTTCGCAGGGGGCGCAATGCCGATCTGGTATTTCGAGCGCGACGGCGAAGTGTTGCAGTTGAATCCATCGGGACCGCTGCTGGTGCGGCCCGGCGCGGCAATCGACCTGGCCATCAGCGCGGCTGTCGCCGGCGTGGGTGTCATTCATTTGTTCGAAGACATGCTGCGCCCGCATCTGGACAGCGGAGCGTTGGAGCCGATTCTGGAGTCGTGGTGGCAGCGTTTTTCAGGCCCGTTTCTCTACTATCCCGGGCGTCGCCATTTGCCGGCACCGTTACGCGCGTTCGTCGACTTTTTGAAAGCGCTCGATCCGCCTGCCTGACGCGGGTCCATAGCGAGCCATGCCTGCTACATTGACCGTGGCGGAAGCCGCCGGAGCCAGCGTCGCTGCAATGCTCTCCCAGCCGCGCTGGAGATGCTCCACAATGCGCGATTGCGGCGATAATGTTGCGAACTGATCCGAACCCGACCATGACCGATACACGCGTTAGCCCCCTGCGCAAATTTGCCGACTTCATTCGCTCGGAGCGCACCCGGTTCACCCAGCAGTGGATGAACGCCGTATTCGGCGACGTCGATCTCATCGAAGCGGACAAGCTCACTTACCAGCAGCTGGCGGATCATCTGCCGGAAATTCTCGAAGGCCTGTGCGCGGCGCTCGATATCGAAGATCTCGAACGGGTCGAACCGGCCATCGAGCGCGATGCGAGAAAACACGGCAAGGTGCGCTGGCGTCAGGGCTACCGTATCGAAGAACTGGTCCGCGAGCTCGATCTCTTTCATCAGGTGCTCGCCGACGCGCTCGAAGAATTCGCCGTTCTCGACGACACCTTCACGCGCCGCCATGAAAGCCGGGCACGCCGCCTGATTGCTGAAACGCTCAGCATGGTCACGCTCACGTCGATTAAAGAAGTGGTGAGCGAACGGGACCGCAAGATCGACGAATACACCGGCCGGCTCGAACGCGCCAATCACGAACTCACACTGAAACAGCGTCTGGTGAGCGACCTGTACGAGTCGCGCATGCAGATCACGCGCAGCGTGGTCCACGATCTGCGCAACTTTCTGAACGCCTTTTCCATCGCCTTGCAGTTGATCGCGCGCGCGCCCGCGAAAGCCGATACCGCGTTGACGCTGGCGAACCGCCAGGCTGCCGATATGAAGCAGCTCGTCGATCAGATCGTCGAGTATTCCGTAGTGCTTGGCGACGGCGCCCCGCTCGTGCTCGAACAGGTCGATCCGCGCGAGCTCTACGATGAACTCGTCACGTCTTCACGTCCTTCGATCGAGGCCAAAGGGCTCACGTTGCGTGCCTCTTATGACCCGGCATTGACCGCGGTCACGTCCAATCGTCTCAAGCTCAAACAGATTGCGGTCAATCTGCTCTCCAACGCCATCAAGTACACGAAGTCCGGTGAAATCGAACTCAACTTCGCGCTGGCCGGCGAGTCGCACTGGTCGATTCGCGTCTCCGACACGGGCGTGGGTATTGCGCCTTCGGACGCGGACCGCGTGTTCGACGAATTCGAGCGCGCCGCAGGCGAAGATATTCCCGGCACGGGCCTGGGTCTCGCGATCGTGAAGGAGTTGTGCCGGGTGTTGAATGGACACATCGATTTTGTGTCGCGCGAAGGTGTAGGGACCACGTTTGAAATTCGCTTCCCGCTGGTGATCGCGGAACCGCAATAAGGCTTCGGGAGACAGGTAATTGGCGAGGCTGACTGCGAATCAGCCCCACGTTCTTGCGGCAGGAAGCGAGTAGAGCGAGCTTACTTGCGCAGGAATGACGCGACCGATGGCATCAGCCGGCGTGCGCTGGGTGTCGATCTTACCGTTACTCCACTGGCTCATTGTTGGCCGCCGACACACATCCACTCATCGCGCCGCCCTTGTCGCTCAGCCCGCGCACGACCACTTCGGATGATTTGCCATCACGTCTCGCCAGCTCCGCAAGGTCGAGCAGCGCCGCGTACCGGGTGGAGCAATCCCGCGACGACCCACTCGCCCTGCGCGTATCCGCTGCTGTCCCGAAGCGGCTCATTGCAATCACCAATCCTGTCGCAACGACGATCGCTGCGAGCGCACCTGGTTTGTAGAATCGCCGGGGCCGCGATTCATCGAAAGGGAGCACGCGCACTGCGCTTTCACCCTGCTCAACCGTCCCGCGTGGTTTGACTCGCATGGCTGCTCCCATCAAGACCAGTGCGCCGGCACCCACACACGCCCGACCCAATGGCCCGGCACCCAAACCACCGGACGCGGCGCCGGCGCGACATACACGACCCGCGGAGCGACATACACGGACGGCGGAGGCGGCGGCGCGTAGACAACCGGCGGCGCAACCACCACCGGCTTCGGTGCCACGACCACCGGAGCGGGCGCCACGACCACCGGAGGCGGCGCCACATAGGCCACCGGCTGCGTGACCACCACCGGCTTCGGCGCCACGACGACCGTCGTGCCACCTGTCGCAACAACACCTGTGCTTGCCACAACCGTCCCGCTCGACGTCACCGTGTTGCCGTGCGTGCCCGTCACGCTCGACGAGGTCGTCACGACACCCGGCGCAACACGTGTGGCCGAACCTGAGTGATCGACGCTACCGCCATTCCAACCGTTCACCGTGCCCGAACGCGAGCATGTCGAGCCAGCGCAATTCGTCGACGCCGAATGGTTGACCGTATTGCCGTTCGAGCCGGTCACCGATCCGGACGACGAATACTGCCCCGGGCCGTTCTTCGTGACATCGCCTGAGGTGGTCGCGGTTTTGCCGTCAGGACCCGTGAGGGAGCCGGTATGCGAGCACGTTCCACCGGCGCAGTTGGTGTCGCCCGAGTGTTGGACCGAGTTGCCATAGCGGCCCGTCGCGGTGCCCGAATTCGAAAACTGGCCGGGTGCGGTGCGCGTGACCGTGCCGGTGTTGGTGGCGAGGCCTCCGTAGGGGCCGGCAACGCCGCCGGCATGCGAACAACTACCGCCGCCGCACGAGCCGTAACGCGCGCCGTTATAGGTGCCGTGCGAGGTGTACGCCGTGCCATGTTGCGACCAGGCGAACGCCGATGCACTGCCGAGCGCGAGCACGGCCGCGGCGGCGGAGAAAATGAGCTTGCGCAGCGCGTTGCGTGCGCATGAACGGGCCTGCTCCGAGGCGGAAACAGAGGCAACGGCGGAGACGGTGGCCGGGGCAACGAACGAACGATTCTTCACGATATGTCCTTCCTGGATTCGGGCCACTCCGGTCACTGCGGCGTGGCAACGAACGGACTATAGAAGGACGCATCGACATAATCGACAAGGAAGATATGTCGCGCTGTTTCACCACGAGGAAGCCCCGTGGGACAAGGGTTTGCGGCCTCTTTCCCGGCTGCGCGACATATTCCGACATAGATTGTTACAGGGCAATCGGTGACTCGCCGCCGCTTCACGCGAACCACGTCCGCGCTCATCATGTCGCCCGGTCGCGGCGCTTCAACCCGCCGCTTCGCGGTACTTCGCGAACTTCGAAGTCTGTCCGATTCCCGGGTTGAAGCAGTTGCAAGGATCGAGCTGCTGATAAAACGCGGCGAGTTGCGGCTTCGCGTGATACAGATGGCCGACGTTATGTTCCGCCGGATATTCCGCGCCGCGGCGATCGAGCAGCGTCCACATCTTGTGTTCGACTTCGAGGCAATCGTTGCCCTTCCTGACGATGTAATCCTGGTGAAACACGTGGCACAGGAAGTGGCCGTAGTACAGCTTGATGGAGATCGTCTGCTCGATCTCCGGCGGCAGCGTTTCGATCCAGTCGCGATCATTGCGGCGCAGCGCCACGTCGAGCGCGACGATGTCCTCCACCTCGCGCGCATGCACGGCGCGATAGCGGACCGCGGCGCCGGCGGCGGCAAAGCGCTGCAGGAACGCTTTTCTGCCCTCTTCGTCGGTGCATTCGAAATAGCCGCCGGTCGCGTGCTCAAAGTAGCCCGAAAGAAACGCGCGCGTTTCGGCGACACTGTCGGCCGCGACCTTCAGCATCAGGTGATGCTCGTACTTGTCACGATACTGCTTCATGCGCGGCGGCAGATGGCTCGGGAACAGGCGGCTCGCGGCCTGCATGACGCGGTCGGTGAAATGCGCAGGAAGAAAACCGAGGCGATCGAACAGCGCGTCGCACCGGCTTTTCAAGCCGAACAACGCCGGCAGCCGCGACGTGCCGAGATAGTTGATCGCGAGGAACATATCCTTGCCGTATTCCTCGGCAATGTCGAAGGCGTCGCGATGCAGATACTCACCCGAGATCGGCAGATGCTTGAAGTCGTGCAGCGCGTGCCGACGAATGTCGGTGAGTTCGTCCGGCAAATTCGTGCCGATATAGAACACCTTGGCGTTCTGCTCGATCGGAAACGTGTCGAGCCGCACGCCGAACACCATCAGCTTGCCGGCCGAGCCCGACGCTTCATGGAGGCGCTGCGGATCGGCGTTGAAGCGCGCCGGTGTATCGGCATCGATCTCGCGCACGTGAGTCGCGTAACCGTGGTCCGAACCGGCGCCCGCGTCGTGCCGGACGTCGGCATCCGAAAACTCACCGCGTTCGAGCCGGCCGAGAATCTCGTCGGGCGTCTTGCCGAGTTCGATTCCCAGATGATTGACGAGGCTCAGTCTGCCCGTCGCATCGACCCGCGCAAATGCCGCCATTTCCGTATAGGCCGGGCCGCGCTGCACCAGCGCACCACCGGAGTTGTTGCAGACCCCGCCGAATACCGACGCGCCGATACAGCTCGAGCCGATCACGGAATGTGGCTCGCGGCCGAGCGGTTTCAGCACTTTCTCCAGTTGATCGAGCGTTGCCCCCGGAAGGCAGACGACCTGCTTGCCGTCGTCGATGACATACACCTTCTTCATGCGGGTCGTGCTGACGATCACGATGTCGCGATCGTAGTCGTTGCCGTCAGGCGTCGAGCCGCCCGTGAGGCCCGTATTCGAAGCCTGCGTAATGACGATCACGTTCGCCGCGATGCATGCCTGCAGCACCTTCCATTGTTCGACGACGGTGCCTGGGCGCACCACCGCCAGCGCCTTGCCTGCGCCGAAACGAAAACCCGTGCGGTAGCGTCGGGTCGCGCCGTCATCGGTCAGGGTGTGCTTCTTGCCGACGATGTTGCGCAGATCCGCAACGAGGCCTTGGGCCGCGCCGGCCGGCAGGTTTGCTAGTGCTGTGCGCGCTGCTGACATCGAACTTCTCCTCGGGAAAGGGTGACTGTGACGCGCCTCGCTTCCGGCCAGTGGCTTCGGGTGCGGCCTTTAAGCGCATCGGATTGACGCCAAGGTTAGAATCAGCGCGGTCATTAGTCCAATATCTCGAAGCCACATTTTGGAGACGAAAAAGATATGGAATTTCGTCAGTTGCGCTATTTCCTCGCCGTTGCCGAGCATCTGCATTTCACGGACGCCGCCACGCACCTCGGCATTGCCCAACCGCCTTTGAGCCAGCAGATCCTGAAGCTCGAACGGGAAATCGGCACGCCGTTGTTCATTCGTCATCCGCGCCGTGTCGAGTTGACCGAGGCCGGGCGGCTGTTTCGCGAGCGTGCTCAGCGAATCGTCGAAGACGCGCGCGAGGCTTTCGTCGAAGTGCAGAATGCGGGACGCGGGGAGACGGGTCGACTGTCGCTCGGGTTCGCGGGCTCCACGGTGTTCCACCCCACTGTCGCGCTGACGATGCAACGCTATCGGCACGCCTATGAGCGCGTGTCGATCAGTTGCGAGGAGAGCAACAGCTCGCTGCTGCTCGACAAGGTTGCCGAGCGGCAACTCGATGCCGCGCTCGTGCGTATGCCGCTGAACTGCCGGGATCTGATCGTGGAACCGCTGGTGGACGAAGACATGCTGGTTGTGCTGCCGGCGAGCCATCGGTTGAACCGGCGGCGGCGCGTCAATCTGGCAGACCTTGCGCACGATCCGTTTATCTTCTTTCCGCGGCCGATCGGTCCTGACCTGTACGACTCGATTATTAGCGCCTGCCGCGAAGCAGGCTTTGCGCCCATCATCAGCATGGAGTCGCCGCAGATCTCGTCGGCGGCGAACCTCGTGGCAGCAGGATTCGGGGTCGCGGTGGTTCCCGCATCGATCCGGCAGATCCAGGTCGAAGGGGTGTCTTACCATGAACTGCAAGGCAAGCCGCTTTCAACGGGTATCGCGTTGATTCATCGGCAACGTGAGAAGTCGCCGACCGTGCTGAATTTCGTGAGGACTTTGCGGCAGCAGCGGGCTGCCTCGCGCGCGGCATGAGGCCACCTCGCCACTGACAAACAGATGCCTTTGCCATGCAGGGTGTGTTGTGTGATGGAGGCGGCCGCCTGCAGACAGGCATGCGGGCTCCGAAGAGCCCACATGTACCGCCTGGCATGGCGGTGTCGTCATGCCAGAATGCTTGACGTCACGGCGGTGCTTGCGTTGACCGCCGTGACTGCGGCGATTACTGCGGTGATTACTGCGCCGTATCTTGCGGCGTCACCTGAACGGCCGCTGCCGAGACAAAGACAGCGTGAATCGTATCGCCTACCTTGACGTCCTTCAGATCCACGTCGGGACCGACCTGGAGCGTTTGCGTCTGATATGCGCCGCGCAGCGTGACCAGACGCTTCTTGCGATCGATCTTCTGCACAGTGGCAAGCACCTCGACCTGGCGCGCCGATTCGAAGCCGCCCGAGGCGGGGGCGTACACCTGCGTGTCGACACGCGCGCGAACACCCTTGTCTTTGCCGGTGACCTTCTCGGCCTTCACGAGCAGCGCGTTCTTGTAGAGCACGTCGACCCGGTCACCCATTTTCAACTGGTCGAAACCCGCCACCTGCTGGCTCACCAGTACGACCACCGCGTTACCGCCCGGCCCCTTGAGCGTGAGCGTGCGGGTGCCCGGATCGATACCGACGATCTGTGCCTTCACGTGCACCGGCTCCACGGCGCTGACAACGCCCTGCGCCGCATTGGCCATGGAATCTTGCGCCCATGCCGGCTGAGCTGCGGCGAACGCCGCGACCATCAACGCTGCGCCAATTGTCGCTGCCTTCATATACGTGCTCCTTGGAAAAATAGTTTGATGCAGCGTAACGGCGATCTGAAACTTGGGAATGCCCATATTTAACGCCGCGAGTACCTGTACGTCTTCAGGATGATAGTTTTAAGAGGTACGACTCGGACGATTTTACATGGCTTACTGCACGCCGTGATTGATCGAATTGTGATTTTCGAATCAATGCGAAATCGATGTAAATCGCCGCGACGTGGCGTCGCAGCGGCACTTTGAATATTGACAATGCTGTGACATTTCGAGGCCATTCATATTGAGCGGCGTGTCTCAAATGCAAACAGCATTAAACACATACTGCAATACCCGCGAGCGGGCAATCAATGTCCCGAGATATTCGGACTTAATCCCAACCTTCCATGGTCCGAATTAGATTCACAGTCGAAATATGCACGATCTACGCATGGCAAAAAAACAGCCTCGTCGCGTGAGCGAAGAGGCTGTTTCCTTTTTACTTGAACCCGAGCTTGGACCAACGCGCGCGCTGGCCCCTAATCAATCACACTGCTCTATCACACCCGTTCAATCGCGATCGCAATACCCTGGCCAACGCCGATACACATCGTGCACAGCGCGAAACGGCCTTGCGTGCGCTGCAG